>JAIRTY010000602.1 GCA_031254715.1 Nocardiopsaceae bacterium
GCGATCTGGTCGAGCATCGGCCCGAGCGCCCGGCACGGGCCGCACCAGGGCGCCCAGAAATCCACCAGGACCGGCTGCACCGCCGCCAGCACCTCGCTGGCGAAATCCGCCGCGGTCACCTCGGTCATGTTTCGTCCTTCCCGGCCTGCCTGCTGGCCCCGGCCGCCTGCTGGCCGCGCAGCCGGACGGCCTCCTCCGGGCTGAGGCCGACGGTCGTCTCCGCCAGCACCTCGCCGTGGCCGATGCCGAGGGTGCGGATCCACCGCTGGCCGCCCGCGATGTATCCGATGAACGAGCCCAGCTCGACCAGCTCCGGCTCGGTGAAGTGGGCGTGCAACTGCTCCCACAGCGCGTCGTCCGCGCTGGCGGGGTCCCAGCAGATGGCGTCGGTGTAACGGAGCGCGACCCGCTCCCGTTCGGTGAACAGCGCTGATGTCTCGTAATCGGCCAGGCCGGCGAGCTTGCGCTCGTCAGCGATCTGCGACGGCTCTGGTTGCCCTCCGGACCGGACGGCTCGCTGATTGCCTCAATAGTCACAGCCGAGGGTCTGTGATACCCGCAGCCTGCACAGCTCCTTGACCTGGAGGTCGACGATCCCGCCCTTGAACAGCCGCTGCCAGGCATAGAGGAACGCGCGCAGCACCTCGGGCTGCTGGGCGCGGATGGCCTGGATCTCCGGGCGGGGGGTGCTATGCAGCATCGCGCTGCGCAGGGCCTCGCTCAGTTCCGGATCGCCGAGGTCTTCCGGATCCACGTAGCTGATACGGGCCATCTGCCGCCTCCTTCGTGGGACACAAGTACCATAACGGTATGGCCGTCTCATCTCAAGCGGGCGGCCGGGTGCGCCAGAAGGCCCGCACCCGGGATGGTCTCGTCGCGGCCACGCGCCAGTTGCTGCGGGAGGGGGTGACGCCGTCGGTGGAGCAGGCGGCGGACCTGGCCCAGGTGTCACGAACCACCGCCTACCGCTACTTCCCCAGCCAGCGGGCACTGCTTGCGGGCACGTTCCCGCAGCTGGAAGGCGGGTCTCTGCTGGGCGAGGACCCGCCAGCCGACGTCCGCGCGCGGGTGGCGCTTTTCGCGGCGGAAATGACCGAATCGATCCTGGGCAACGAGGCGGAGATGCGGGCCATGCTCAGGCTCTCGCTGGATCCCCAGGTGCCGCCGCAGGAGGTGGCGCTGCGCCAGGGCAGGCGCACCACCTGGGTGGAGGACGCGCTCGAGCCGCTGCGCGGCGTGCTGCCAGCCGCCCGGTTCCACGAGCTCACGCTGCAGATCGCGGCGGCCGCCGGCATTGAGACCTTCGTGTGGCTGGTCGATGTCGGCGGCACCGACCGTGGCGCGGCCGCCTCGGTGATCACGTCGATGTGCGGCGCCCTGCTGGAGCGGGCACTCCAGCAGGCCAGCTAGCGCCCTGGGGACCCGGTCAGGGCTCCGGCCCGCTCCCCCCGGAGTGCCTAATCGGCGGCCAGCGCAGGCTCGGCGTAGGCCTGGGCGACGGTGGACCGGTTGAACACCCGCCAGGTGGCGAGACTGACCCCGGCCGCGAGGACGAACCCCGCCCAGTACGGCGCGGTGATCCCGAACCTGGCCGCGATCACCCCGCCGAGCATGGCCCCGGCAGACTCGCCCGCGGCAGCGATGAACAGGTACGCGCTCGCCCCCCGCCCGAGCATCTGCGGGGGTGTCAGCCGCGGCCGCAGCGACGTGGACACGACCATCCACAGCGCGGCGTGGACGCCGAACAGCGCCAGCATCGCGCCATCGGCGAACGCGCTGCGGGAGGTGGCGAGGGCAAGGTGGAATCCCGCCTCCACCAGCAGCCCGATCCGGATCGTCCAGGTCGCGGTGACCCGCCGGATCAGCCGGTCGCCATACACGGACCCGGCCAGGGCGCCCACCGCCTCGCAACTGAACAGCACGCCGTAGCCCACGGCACCGAGCCCGAGCCGCTCCTTAACCAGCAGCACAAGCACCGCCGTGGCAGCTGCCAGCGTGAGGTTCAGCAGGCCGATCAGGATCGCCATCGTCCGCAGCAGCCGCTGGCGGGCCAGCCAGCCGAACCCCTCCGCAAGCTCGCGCCGGACCCCGCGCGGCTGCGGCTCTTCCTGCGGGCCGGCCTTCGCCGTCTGCTGCGCGCGGTAGCTCCCCGCCACCAGGCCGACGAGTACAGCGCTCGCCGCATACGTTCCCGCGTTGACGAAGAACGGCAGGCTCGCCGCCGCGACGAACAGGAACCCGCCCAGCGGCCCGGCGATCATCTGCTCCATCACGGTGGTACCGCTGACCAGCCAGCCGTTCGCCCGCTCCAGGCGTGCCCGCGGTACGACCGCGGGCACCAGCGCCTGGCTCGCCGACCGGAAAACAATTTCGCCGGCGTTGACGATGAACAACACGCCGTCCAGCAGGGCGATGCTGGACCACCCAGCCAGCAGGGCAGCGGCCAGCACGCCCATCGCGGCGACCCGGACCCAGTCGATCGTGACCATCAGCCGCCGCCGGTCCACCCGGTCGACAAGCACGCCGCCGGGCAGGGCGAACAGCAGCCACGGCAGCCACGACACCCCGAACGTGGCGGACACGATCACCGGGTTCCTGGTGTGAGCCGCCACGAACAGCGGCGCCGCGATGAGGGTCAGCCCGCTGCCAAGCGCCGAGGCCGTGCTCGCCGTCCAGAGCTTCACGAACCGCGCGCCGAGTCGTTCGGCCACGGCTCGCGACGTTACCTGACCCGCCGGCCGCCGGCGGGAGGGCCGCAGTATCAGGCCACGGCCGGTCCGACGACATGGGCGGTACGGCGCCCTGAAACGTGAGCTGGCCGTCCGTCACGAGTCTTCAGACGACTACACCCGGGCCAAGACAGACCTCATCCAAGAGCTGACCGCAGATCCGGGGCCAGCTGGCGGGCCGGCTCCAGGACGGAGTGCTGGCCGGCGTCAAGGACCGTGAGCACTACCTGGTCTGCCCCGGCTTGCAGGTGCTGGCGGATGCGCGCCGTGACGGTGCCGGCGCTGCCCCAGGCAACCAACTGGTCGACGAGGTCGTCGCTGAGGCTGGCGATGTCGGTGGCGCTGAATCCCATGCGGGCGAAGCTGGCCCGATAGCCAGGGACGCCGGACAGGAACCGCAGCGGGCCGCGGCCGGCTTCCCGGGCGCGGGCGGCATCCGTGTCCAGGACCGCCAGCTGGCTTACCACCAGGGCGGATCGGCTGCCCAGCAGGCCCCGGGCAGTGCGGGTGTAGCCGGGTGTCACCAGCAGCATGACGGCGCCGGCCGCCCGTTCCCTGGCGATCTCGAGCTTGCGGGGGCCGAGCGCGGCCAGGATCCGCCGGCCGGCCGGCAGCGGCGGCTCGCCCTGGTCGAGCTGGTCGAGGTAGTCGTTCAATGGCCGCAGCGGCCGGGGAACCTGCGGGCCGCCAAGACCGGCGATGAAGCGGCCAGGCGCTCGGGCCTGCAGATCGGCGTAGAACTGCCGGACCTCGCCGGGCCCGTATACGTCCACCGGGATGATGCCAGGAATGACCGGCACCGCCGTGGTTGCCCCGACCACCTCAGCGATCCTGCCCAGGGTGTCGATCTGCCCGCCACGCAGCCAGATCGCGGAGTACCCGAGCTTCTCCAGCTCGGCCGCATCGGCCAGATGCCCCCCGTCGGCCGAGAGCTACAGTGTCACGCCGACAGGACCCAGCCCCAGCTTGGTCATCGCACCCCGTCCGCCGTATCGGTCCGCATGACCGCGAGGTTAGAACCTCCCGCTCACTTGAGGTCAAGTTGCCAGCGAGTCACCCCTCCGCGGGGGCGCCGGCGTAGCCGGCCCAGGGACTCAGCCCCGCGCCCGGAGCTGCCGCCGCCCGGCGGCCTTGGCTGCGCGGCGGGCTTCCCGCAGCGGCACCCCGCGCGCGTCGGGCGGGAGCCGGTAGATGTAGCTTCCCCCCATCAGGTTGTAGGAGCGGATATGCACCAGGGGCGCGCCGCGTCGCGGCCGTTGCTGAACGCCGAATTCAGTGTCGCCGCCCATCAGTGACATGCCACTGACCTCGACCTCGACGGAGTCGGGGAGGTAGATGTTGGCCCCGCCCATGATGGAGGTGACACTCACGGTGACTTCGCCACCGTCGAGTTCGGCTTCCCGGAGGTCGACGTGGTCACCGCCCATGATGGCGACGACGTTCAGCCTGCCTGCCAGCCGGTACCGGCCACGGCGGTGCGACCCGCCCATCACGGCGACCATCCAGCGAACGGCCTCGCGGCGCCGGGGCGGCACCTCGGCCTTGTCCGGGAGGTCTCGCTGCAGCGTTTCCAGGTCACCGCGGGTCCTGGCGGCGAGTGCCGCACTGACGCGTTCCTCCAGTTCATCGAGGGTCAGCCGGCCAACAGCGGCATGCTCGCCCAGGGACTCTGCTACTGCGTCGCGTTCGTGATCCGACACCCGCATGTGCGCGGGCACAGCCGGAACTTCAGGCTGGTCCACCCCGTATCCTCCTTTACCTCCGTCCAGGAGGAGTCTGGCAGGCTGTCTCCGGCTTCGTCAGGCATCGAGCCAGCCGAGCACGACGTCGGCGAACTCCGACGGCCTGGCCTCATGCACAAGGTGCCCGGCCGGGATGGTCACCAAGTCACAGCGCGGGATGCGGGCGGCCACCTCGGCCAGCCGGTCCTGCGGGATGTGGCTTTCCGGGCCGCCGCCGATCAGCAGCGCCGGCGCGGTGATCGCGGCCAGGCCTTCCCAGGCCGCCGGATCACCCTGGTTGACCTGGCCGACGATGGCCGGCACCACCGCCCAGTCGAAGTCCAGGGGCTGCGCCGGGCGCTCGGGAATGGCCCGTTCGCGCGGGAACGGCGGCGGTACGTCCTCCACGATCAGCCGCTCGACCCGGTCGGGATGCTGCATGGCGACCAGGTAGGCCACCGAGCCGCCCATGGAATGCCCGGCCAGCGTGACCTTGGCCAGGCCGAGCTGGTCGAGGGCGGCTACCACGTCGTCGCACATCAGCTGGAATGAGTAGGTTCCCGGCCAGTCACTGCCGCCATGGCCGCGAAGATCGAGGGCAAAGACCCGGAAGCGCGCGGCGAGCCGGGGTGTTACCGGTGCCCAGTTGGCTGCCCGCTCGCCGAGGGCATGTAGCAGCATCATCGGCGGCGCGCCGGGGCTGCCGCTGACGTCATAGGCCAGGTGGATCCCGTTCGCAAGCATCCGGCGCCCGGTCGTCACCAGCCCGACGATACGTGGGCGAGGACACGGTCAAGCGGGCGGGGAACGCGGTCAGGGTCCAGCGCCGCGGCCATCAGGCGGGCGTACCGGCTCTTGCGGCCGGACCGGGTTCCCATGAACCGGTGCAGCTGCTGGCTGGCGCTCTGCCGTCGCTGCGCCGGCTGCTGCTGGAAGATGCGCAGCGACCGGAGCTCGCCCTGCGCCTGAATGATGTGCTCGACCGCGGCGATACCGGCGGCGCGGATCAGTTCGTCCTCCAGGTCGGCGGTGCACACGTAGAAGCCCAGGGCCTCCATCTCGGCCCGGGTCCAGACGGCACCGAGCCCGCCGCGCTCCAGCGCGGTCCGGAAGTGATCCTCCTGAGCGGCGTCACACAGCCCGGCGAGCCGCAGGCCGAGCCCTCGCGGCCCGAGCAGATCCAGGAAGTGGCCGACGCTCGTGGCACCGCCCATGGCCACCACATAGCGGCCGCCACGGCCGAGCGCCTGGCCCCGCCGCTCCGCAAGGACCTCGAGCGCGGCCTTGTCGCTGGCGCCCTCGACCAGGATGATCTGCCCCGCCTCGCTGAGGCGGGCCAGATCGACGCTGATCCCGGCGACGTCCAACGCAGTCAGCGCCGCCTGCCAGCCGCGCCCGCCGCAAACCTCACGAACGGAGTCTGCGCGGCCGGCGGCCCCGGGTCGAGTGGTTTACTCAGCCCAGCAGGTAGCGCAGGAGGACGACGCCGTCCAGTTGCTGGACACCGGCCAGCGTCATGGGGCGGCCGGGCCCGTGCGGGTAGGCGCCCGGGGGCGCGAACCGGGGGGCTGCCGGGTCGCCGACGAAGAACGGCGCCACCGCCAGCTGGAGCTCGTCCACCAGCCCGGCCGCCAGGAACTGGGCCGCCAGGCTGGCACCGCCCTCGATCATGAGCCGCCCGATGCCACGCCGGCCGAGGTCCGCCAGGATCAGCCCGGGCGGCAACCGATCGGAATCAAGGCCGATCACCGTCGCGAGG
>JAIRTY010000163.1 GCA_031254715.1 Nocardiopsaceae bacterium
CGAGGCCAGCGTGAACCCGGTCACGCCGCCGGCGTAGGCCCGCCGGGCACCGATCCGGTCCGACAGCGCCCCCGCCGACAGCAGCAGCGCAGCGAACATCAGCGTGTACCCGTCGACCACCCATTGCAGGCCGGCGGTGGCGGCATGCAGGTCGCGGCCCATGGTGGCGAGCGCCACGTTCACCGCCGAGACATCCACGGTGATCATGAAGAAGCCCAGCATCCCGGCTGCCAGTGCCCGCGCGGGCGGAGTGGTGCCCCCGCGCCGTCCCGGACGTGCTGCCGCGGTGGCGGTGGTCGTCATGGCCTCAGCATCGCGGCCGGGAAGCTGCCGGCGGCAGGCCGCGTTTATCACCGGTGTGACACGCCCCCCCAGCGACAATGAGCTCGGCCTCTTCCTGCGCAGTCGCCGGGAGCGGATCACCCCCGCCCAGGCGGGCCTGACGGCTGGGCACGGTGCTCGCCGCACCCCCGGCCTGCGCCGAGAAGAGGTCGCCACGCTGGCGCGGGTGTCCATCGACTACTACACCAGGCTGGAGCGCGGCCGGGAGCGGCGCCCGAGCGTGGCGGTGCTGGACGCGCTCGCGGGCGTGCTCGGGCTGGACGAACCCGAGCGGGCACACCTGCAGGCGCTGGCCTCGCACGCCGCTGGCAACGGGACACCGCGGCCAGCCGTTCCCCGCTCCGGGGTCCGTGAGACGACGCTGGTGCTGCTCGAGGCCCTGCGGCCCAGCCCGGCGGCGGTGCTAACCCGCGGCAACGACCTGCTCGCCGCGAACCCCGGCGGGCTGGCGATCTTCCACGGCCTGGCTGACTGGCCCCCGGAGCGGCGCAACCTCACCCGCTATCTCTTCCTGCACCCCGCCGCCCGGTCGCTGTGGGCCGACTGGGAGGGCATCGCCGCCGGGCACGTGGCCCACCTGCGCTCGATCGCGGGGCAGGACCCCGGCGGGCAGGACATCACCGGACTGGTCGAGGGCCTGCTGGCGGAGAGCGAGGACTTCGCCCGGTTCTGGTCCCGTTACGACGTGAAGCCCAGGTCCGCTGGCGACAAGCGGTTCCAGCACCCGACGGCCGGCCGGATGACCCTCTGCTACGAGAACCTGCCCCTGGCCGGCGCCGGCGGCCAGCGGCTGATCGTGTACCTGGCGCGGCCGGGGACCGCGGACCACGACGCGATGGCCCTGCTCGACAAGCTCGCCGCCGGGCAGGACTGAGGCGCCTGACCGGAACCGGGGTCAGCCGGCGACGCGCGCCAGCACCGGCTCGTAGCCGCTGGCCTGCCCGGCGGCGGTCGGATGATAGGAGTCGGTCAGGAACGTCCAGTCCACCGAGTGCAGCCAGGGACTGCTGTCGCAGATCTCGTGCCCGGCGAAGGCGGAGATCACGTCCGCGTAGGTGAAGCCGCCGAACTTGCCGGTCTCGGCTTTGATCACGCCATCCAGCACGTCGGCGCCGCCGTCGAGCGCGTTCCGCTTGGTCGTGCTGAGGCCGATGCAGCCCGAGGACCTGGCCAGGTCATAGAACTCCGGGTACCCGAGCACGACCACATGGGCGCTCGGCGCGTCCCGCCTGATGTCTGCGAACAGGGTGCCCAGCTTGCCGGGCAGGGCGGTCCTGGCCTGGTTCTCGGCGTTGTCCACGGCGCTGACGCAGTCGCTGTTGCTGCCGAGCACGCAGGTCTCCATCACGCTGGCGAAGCCGACATCGTTGCCGCCGATGGTGATCGAGATCAGGCTGGTGGCGGAGCTGACGGCGGCGAGCTGGCTGTTGATGACGTCGGTGGTGGTCGCGCCCGAGCACGCCACGAAGGTGAACGAGGCGGGGGCGTTGGCGCTGGCCCAGACCTTCGGATAGGCGTGGGAGCTGCGGTAACAGGACCCGCCGGAGTAGCTGCCGGCTCCCAGGCCGGACGAGTAAGAGTCACCGAGCGCGACGTAGCGCGCGCCGGATGCGCTCGCCGGGGATGCGGTGAACAGCAGCGCTGACGCCGCCAGCGCGGCGACGGCCGCCAGGGCGTATCTCGCAGAACTCCGGGCGCGGCTCGGTAACATCCGGTTCCCCCTTGCTGGGCACGCGTGGCTCTTAACTCCCGGGTAACATCGCGCAGCGGCACCGTCAAGACACTGTTAGTTAGCGAGCGGGTGACCCCGGCTATCCGTCAGGGCAGGTCAGGGCGTCGCAGGGGAGCGCGATCAGGCCGTGGCCTGCTGCGGGGTCCGGCTGACGGTGAGGCCTTCGCGCCGGGCCGCCGCCGCGAACGCGACCGAATCAGCGATCGCGGCACCGCCCGGGTCGTTGTTGAAGTAGACGTAGACCTCGGCGGGGGCGGGCCAGGCGCCGGCCAGCCGGGCGGCCCACGACCGCAGCGCCTGCTGCCCGTACCGTGGCCAGGGCCTCGCCGCTCCCTGATGAAAGCGGAGATAGCCCCAGCCGGCCGTCCGCCACAACGGCGTGACCGGGCGGCCGAGCTGGTCCGCCCAGCACAGCGCGGCGTCGTGCTCGGTCAGCACCTGCCGCACCTCGGCGTTCCACCAGGACTGGTGGCGTGGCTCGACCGCGACCCGGATCCGGCCGCCGGGCCCGCCGGCCGGGTGGGGGTGGCGGGCGAACTCGGCCAGGCACTGGGCGAGCGCGGCGGGGTCGGCCGGCAGCGTGGGCGGAAGCTGCAGCAGCACCGGCCCCAGCCGGTCGCCCAGGCCCGCGGCCGCCGCCAGCAGCCGGGCCACTGGCTCGGCCGGATCCCGCAGCCGCCGGATATGCGTGAGGTACCTGCTGGCCTTGACCGCCATCACGAAGCCGGCCGGGACTCGCGCCTGCCAGTCCGCGAACGTCTCCCGGGCCGGGAGCCGGTAGAACGAGCCGTTGTTCTCGACGGTGGCGTACTGGCTGGCGTAGTGCTCGAGCCAGCGGCGCTGCGGCACTCCCGCCGGGTACAGCGGCCCCCGCCAGTCCCGGTACTGCCACCCGGAGGTGCCGACGAGCAGGCGCATGCCGGGGAGGTACCCTCGTCCGGCTCCTCGCACCCGTGGTCACGGCGTTCCCGGCCGCCGGCCTCGCTCGCGCCCGCGGCCGAGTGCAGCGCGGGCGAGCGGCTGAGCACGGCGGCCCCGCCCGCCAGCACCAGCACCGGCAGTACCGCCAGCGCCAGCGCCGCACCGCCGTTGACCTGCTCGCCGAAGATCATGACGCCCCAGATGACCGCCAGCAGCGGATCGGTCAGCGTAATCCCCGGCTGGGCGGCAGCGAGGCGCCCGGCGTGATAGGCGTTCTGCAGCAGCCAGGTGGCCAGCAGCCCGGTCACGCCCGCGGCGTACAGCTGCCACGACGTGAGCGCCGCGGTCACGCCGCCGGCGAGGAACTGCTGGGTCATGCCCTTGGTGTAGGTGAGGCCAGCCCGTAGCCGATGCCGCAGGCAACCCCCAGCAGGCCGGCCCGCCGGGCGGGGCGGCGGGACGCGCGGGCGGCCAGGAACAGCGCCAGCAGGACGCCGCCGGCCACAGCTGACCCGATGATCCAGTCAGCGGCGGGAGCGTTCGTCCTACCGCCCGAACGGGGATCCAGGAAAGCCAGGAACCCGGCCACGCCCGCCGTCATGGCCGCCCCCGCCACCCCCTCCCGGACGCCGAGCCGGCCGCCAAGCACCCACGATCCGCCGATCAGCGTCATCGGCAGTTCCAGGATGATGATGATCTGCACCGCTGCCAGCTCGCCCGCTCCCAGCGCGACCGTGCTGAACAGGAACGACAGCAGCATGACCGCGACGGCGGCGAGCCAGGTCCGGCGCCGGACCAGGCCGAGAATCAGCCGGAGCCGGAACTCCTCCCGGGCGGGCTCCTCCCGGGTCGCCTTCCGGTTCAGCACGTTCGAGGCCGCGTTCGCGGTCGCAGCCGCCAGCGCCGCCACGTAGCTGACCACATTCTCCCGCTACCACGCCCTGGCCGGAGCAAACGACGTCGTGCGGGCGTCGCGCGGGATCGCTGTGCCCGCTCAGGCCCCGCGCAGGCAGCGGGGACGCGGGTGCCGGGGGACGATAAGCGCATGACGGATCAGCCGACGGCTGGGCGGCTCGCGGCCCTGCTTCGCGAAGCCGCCGAGGGCCGGTTCCCGCCCGCGGACGGCGGCGTCACCATTCTGCCCGCGGCCTCAGCCAGGGACGCGGGCGTGATCGGGTTCACGGCGCATGCGGTCATCTTTATCGACGCCGACCCCGCCTGGGTCGCCACGCAACTGCCGGCCGGCGACCTGTCCGGCCCGCTGACCCCCGTCTTCCTGCACGCGCTGTGCGAGCGCACCGGCCGCCGGGCGCACAGCGTTGACATGCTCTGCGTGGCCGGGCCGCTGACCGGCCCGCCCGGGCCCGGCCTGACCCCCGAGCCGGCCCGGGACCATCCGCGGGTCAGCAGGGCCTTGCGCTACCGGGACGGCGTCCGGGCCTGGCGCGCCGACGGCGGCGTGGTGCTGCTGGGCCGCGGGTGGCAGGCCGCTGGGAGGCCGCGGTTGAGGTCGACCCGGACCGGCGCGGTGACGGCATCGGCCGCACGCTCGCCGCTACCGCCCGGCACCTCGTGCCGCCGGGGACGCCGGTGTGGGCGCAGGTCGCCCCGGCGAATGCGGCCAGCGTGCGCGCGTTCCTGGCAGCGGGTTTCCGGCCGGTGGGCGCCGAGGCCCTGCTGGCCAGGGAGGACCTCACCGGCTGACCGTCACAGCCCAGCGAATGCATCCTCCAGGATGGACAGGCCCTCCTCCAGCAGATCCTCGCCGATCACCAGCGGCGGCAGGAAGCGCAGCACGTTCCCGAACGTGCCGCAGGTCAGCGCTACCAGGCCGTTGGCGTGGCAGGCCTTGGCGACCTGCTGGGTGGCGGCCGGGTCCGGCTCCAGGGTCCCGGGCCGCGTCAGTTCGACAGCCAGCATCGCGCCCCGCCCACGCACGTCGGCGATCACCGGATAGGTGTCGGCGAGCTTGCGCAGCCGCGGCAGCATGATCTCGCCGATCCGCCGGGCGCGGCCGGCCAGGTCCTCGGCCGCCATGGTCTCGATCGCGCCGAGGGCGGCCGCGCAGGCGACCGGGTTGCCTCCGTAGGTGCCTCCGAGGCCGCTCGGGTGCACCGAGTCCATGATCTCTGCCCGGCCGGTGACCGCCGCCAGCGGCAACCCGCCCGCGATCCCCTTGGCGGTGGTCACCAGGTCGGGCACGACCCCCTCGTGGTCGCAGGCGAACCAGTCGCCGGTACGGCAGAACCCGGACTGGATCTCGTCGGCGATCAGCACGATCCCGTGCGCCTGGCAGAACTCGGCCAGCTGGGGCAGGAAGCCCGCTGGCGGCACCACGAAACCGCCCTCGCCCTGGATCGGCTCGATAATGACCGCCGCCACGTTGTCCTCGCCCACCTGGGCGTGGATGAGGCCGGCGATCACGTCGAAGGCCTCGGCCGCGCACCGCTCCGGGCCGCCCGGCCAGCGCAGCGGGTATGCCATCGGCACCCGGTAGATCTCGCTGGCGAACGGCCCGAACTTGTCCTTGTAGGGCATGTTCTTGGCGGTGAGGGCCATGGTCAGGTTGGTGCGGCCGTGATAGGCGTGATCGAAAGCCACCACCGCCTGCCGCCGGGTGGCATGGCGGGCGATCTTGACTGCGTTCTCCACCGCCTCCGCGCCCGAGTTGAACAGCGCCGAGCGCTTCTCGTGGCTGCCGGGGGTGCGGCGGGCGAGTTCCTCGCACACCGCCACGTAGCTCTCGTACGGCGCGACCATGAAGCAGGTGTGGGTGAACTGGCCTGCCTGCTCGCGGACCCGGTCCGCCACCCGGGGAGCGCTGTTGCCGACCGAGGTAACGGCGATACCGGAGCCGAAGTCGATGAGCGAGTTGCCGTCAGCGTCGATGAGCACGCCGCCGCCCGCCGCGGTGACGAACACCGGGAGGATGCTGCTGACACCGCGGGCAACGGCACTCTCGCGCCGGGCGAGCAGCTGGCGGGAAGCGGGTCCGGGGATCTCGGTCACGAGGTGGCGGCGCTGGGGCAGTCCAGGGCCGCCGGCAGGAATCGCGCTCATGAGGCGACGTTACAGCGTCCCTGGGCGCATTTGTCCAGGCCCGTTTCGGTAGCTGCGGGCCGGCCGTAACGCCAGCCGGGCCGCCGGCGTTCTGCAATTAGGGTCGGGCCCTGACGTCCGTATCGGATTGCGGTACACCCGCGTACGGACCCCGCACCAGGGCTCTTCCCGCCACGGGCCGGCAGCCCTGCCGGGAAGGGCTTGCGGGGAATGTTGCATGGGGGAGGTCGGCGGATGAGCCTCGAGATCATCCCACCAGGGGCCAGTCCGCAGGAAGCACAGGGCGTCGTCGCCCGGCTCCGTGGTGACACCATGCCCGCGCCCGCCACCTCCCGGGCCGACGCCCCTCACCGGCCGGGACGCAGTTCCCGGCCCGGCCACCCGGCCGCGCCATCCCCCCAGCCCGCGGCCGGCCCGCCCGCGCCTCCGGCTGGCCCGCCGCTTCCCGGTGCCGCCGGTCAGCCCCCGGCTGCCGCCGGGGCGCCGCATCCGGCTGGCCCGCCACGTCCAGCCGACCCACCGCCCGCGCCCCTGGCCGGTCCGCTGCTTCCGGCTGAGGCTGGCCCGCCCGCGCCTCCGGCTGGCCCGCCGCTTCCCGGGGCGGCCGGTCAGCCCCCGGCTGCCGCCGGGGCGCCGCATCCGGCCGGCCCGCCACGTCCAGCCGGCCCGCCACCCGGGCTGTCGGCCGGCCCGCTGTCATACGTGGCCGGCCCGCATCAGGCCGGTCCGCCCCCGCATCCGGCCGGTCCGCCGCTCGCGGCCGCCGCCGGGGAGGCGCCATCACGTCCGGCTGGCGGCCCGCCAGCCCCGCCCGCGCTGCCCGGGCCAGACGAGCCCGCCGTCATCGGGGACCGGCTGCGCATCCCGGTGGCGCGCTGTGAGGCGGGCGGCTGCCGGTCGCAGCACGAGGACGAGTCGGCCCTGGGCGAGGGTGACGTCAGGGCGCGGGCGATCGCGGCCGGCTGGCGGGAAGATGTGCTGGGGCGGCTGGCGTGCCCGGCCTGCCAGTCCAAGCAGGGCCTGTTCTGGGTCCCGGCGCCGCCGGGCGTGCCGGTGGCACGGCCTTCAGCACCCGCCCCGCCCGTTCCGGATGTTGCGGCCGGAGCCCGCCGGTCCGGGCCTCGCGC
>JAIRTY010000666.1 GCA_031254715.1 Nocardiopsaceae bacterium
GCGGCTAGGTACGTGGCCCCGGCCCCGTGCTTGATCATCTGATTAGCTGGCAGCGGGACAGGCATCGCCATGAACGAAAGGTGCTCGTCGGAGGTGGCGCGGTGACGGTCGATGCCGGCGCGCAGATCACTGACCTGCGGCTGGGCGATCATGCGTGCCTGACGTATGGCGAGCGGGAAGACCTGCTCGACCTCACGGCGGCGTTCGTGCGGGACGGACTGTCGGCCGGGCTCAAGGTGGTCTGGGTCAGCGACGAGGTAGCCGCGCAGGCAGTGTCTGAGCTGGTCCGGCGCGGAATCGCGGCGGATCCGGCGCTCGCGTCCGGGCAACTGGCCGCG
This sequence comes from Nocardiopsaceae bacterium, assembly GCA_031254715.1. Lineage (GTDB taxonomy): Bacteria > Actinomycetota > Actinomycetes > Streptosporangiales > Streptosporangiaceae > JAIRTY01. The sequence continues at coordinate 339 of JAIRTY010000666.1, forward strand.
GTGCCAAGTGAGGGCCGCCTACTTTCGGGTAAGGCGTTCCGGACGGGACAGGCCAATGAGTGGCTGAACAGCCAGTTGTCGGCCTGCCAGCAGGAAGGGTTCCAGGGCCTGCGGGTGGCGATGGACATGAGCTGGGCGCTGCAGCCGGTCACCGGAGTCGAGCAACTGCCGGAATTCGAGCAGGGGCTCGCTGCGGTGCTGGCCGGCGGTGGGGTGTCGGTGCTGTGCCAGTACGACCGGGAACGGTTCGACCCGGTCACGCTCGGCTCGGTCGCTGGCTTCCACACCCGTTCGGTCACGGCGTCGACCTATCACGCGGATGCGGTGCTGCGGATCTGCCGCCAGTACGCGCCGCCCGGGGTACGGATCGCGGGGGAGATAGACTTCCGGGCCGCCGAGCCGCTGGCGCTCGCGCTCGCGGAAGCGATCCGGCTGCCGGGCGACATCACCATCAACCTGGCCGCGCTGTCGTTCATCGATGCCGCCTGCACCCGGATGATCCTGGACGCCGCGCGCGGCGCCGCCGAGCCGCGCACTGTCTTGCTCGAGTGCTCCGCTTTCGTCGCCGACAGGTTCGCCTCGCTCGGCGCGGCCGGACTGCCCGGTGTCAGCCTGGTGAGCGTTGATGTCGGCTGACCCCGGCCGCCACGGACAGCCGCCCGCGAACGGAGCCGCGGGCCGGGAGCCGCCGCAGATGCTGGAGCAGGCGTTCGACAGCCGCTCGCTGTATGCGCTCCGGTCCGCGGCCGCTGCCTACGCCTCCCATGCCGGGGTGCCGTCGTCCCAGGTCGGCGACGTCGTGGTGGCCGTGCATGAACTGGCAGCCAACGCGATCTGTCACGGCGCCGGTCGTGGGCAGTTGCGCATGTGGCAGGCCGACGGCGTGCTGTACTGCCGGGTCGCTGACGACGGCGTGGCGAACTCGGCCGTCCGCGGCCGGCCCGGCTCCGGATCCGGCTACCGGCCGCCCTGGCCGGACGAGCACGGCCGCGGCCTCTGGGTTGTGCGCGAGGTCGCTGACCAGCTGCACCTGGACTCCGGGCCGGATGGCACCAGCGCCATGATCAGCTTCAGGGTCGGCGCGCGGCGGGAGCCGGAGGGCTAGCCGGGCCGGCCGGGACCCAGGCGACCGGGACCAGACGGCCGGCTGGTCATCCGGTGGCCCGGTGAGTCGGCGTGGTCCCGTTCCGCATCAGCAGGTCGAATCCGTCCGGGGTGTGCAGCCGCCCGGTCCGGGTGCCGTACCTGCCCGTGACCCCGTACTGCCACACCAGCGCGCCGGTGGCCGGGTCGATCGCGACCATGCGATGGTTGTAGTCGTCGTTGACCATGATGACGCCGCTGGGCAGCACCTCGGCGAGCGAGGGATGGTTGAGCCTGCCGGGCCCGGACGCAGGGTGGTAACGGTAGAGGACGCGGCCCGAGCGGGTGAATTCCAGGATCTGGCCGGGCGAGGCGTAATCCGCGATGAGATAGCGATCCGGGCCGAGCTGCTGGGGATCGGAGGGATAGCTGATCGGCAGCTGGGTCGCCCACACCAGCTTCCCGTTCCTCGTATATTCGCTCACCCATGATCCGTTGATCTCCGATATCAGCAGGTCCCCGTTCGCCAGCGGCGTGTCGCCGTTCGGGGAGCCCATGGAGGTCGGCGGGTTGTGCAGGCACACGCCGTTGGTGCCGATCTGGTGCGCGACCGAGCCGCCGGGGTTGATCACCAGTACCCGGCAGTTCATGGCGTCGGCCACCGTGATCTGGCCGTTCCTGAGCAGGTAGGCGTCATCGGGCTCGTGCAGGTAGCCGGGTGCGGTGCCGGCATGACGGGCATGACCGTAAGACCAGACGATCTTTCCCGAGGGATAGGCGATCTTGACGATCGTGTCGTTCTGCTCCTGATTGGACAGGATGGCCCGGCCGTGATTGGTGAAGAACGCGTCGTCGGGGAAATAGAACCGGAGCGGGTCGCGCGCGGTGTGCGCCGACGGGTACTTCCATCGCAGCCGCATGGCCGTGTTCAGCAGCAGGAGCCGGTTGTTGCCGCGGTCGGCGATGAGGAGCTTGCCGCCGGAGTAGGGGGAACCCGCCCCAGGGGATCCGGCGGTCCCGAACGCCCGGTCCGGCCGGAGAATCTGCACCGAGGACACCATGGCGCTGCCCGATTCGCCGCCGACGATCCAGGCGGTGGAGCCGGCCACTGTGGCCGCGGCGTGCGACACGGGTACCTGCAGCCGCCCGGCGGGCAGCAGCCGTTTCGTCGCCGGGTCGAACGCCCAGATCGTGGACACGGTGGTGGTATGCGGCGAGGCTCCGGCGGACTCGGATCCCGCGTTGTGGGCCGACCAGCCGCGGCTGAGCTGGGTAGTGCCGACGCCGGGGACCGGCCGGTGCGCGGCCGTGCTCTCGCCGCCAGCCACGAACACCTCGCCGTGCACGGTCACCGCCACCGATCCGGCGAGGGGCACCGGCAGGCGGCCGACCACGCGCGCGGTGCCCCGGCCCGGATCGACTGCCTGGATGGTGTCCAGCGGGGCGCCAGCGTGGGGGCCGGTGACCGACTGGCCGCCGAAGATGAAGATCCGTCCGCCCAGCGCGGCGACGGCCGGGTACCGCACCGGCACCGGGAGCGTGGCGACCTGCCGGAAGGCGTGGCCGTCCGTGGTCGCCAGCACCGCCGGATCCGGGCGGGTCCCGGTATAGCCGCCCACCACATAAGTGACACGGCCGATGGTCGCCGCCGCCGAGTCCGAGCGCGGCGCGGGCATTGTCCCGGCGACGAAGGCCCTGGCGGCGGGCCCGCGGCCGTGGCTGCTGCCGCCGCCAGGGCTGCTGCCGCCCAGGCGGTATGACTGCACCGTGGCGACACTGGCCGCTGACCCTCCCCCGAAAACCAGGGCATGCCGCCCGGACACCCCCGCGGCCGCATCATGGAGCGGCGCGGTGAGGGCTCCGATCCGGCGGAGAGAGTCAGTGAGCGGCCCATGGGGGAGGCCAGTGCTGCTGGTGGCGGTCCCGCTGCCGGTCCCGGCGCTGGTTTGGTGGCCGGTGCCGGATGCGCCGGTCCCGAACGCGTACACGCCGCTCGCCGAGGCGCCGTTCGGTGACAGCCCGCCGAGCACGATGACCCTGCCTCCCGGCCCGGTCACCGCCACCTCCCGGCTGATCGGTGCCGCCAGGTGCCAGGGCATCAGCCCGGCTTCGGCAGCGGGGAGGCCGCGGGGGGTGGCCGCGGCACGGGCGGGCGGAGGCGCCGCG
>JAIRTY010000729.1 GCA_031254715.1 Nocardiopsaceae bacterium
ACGACGCTCTTCCGATCTCTGCAGCCCGGCGCAGGCGATGACGGCCCGGCCGCCCAGGGTCGCCGCCGTCGTGTGCACCAGCCAGCCCGGCCGGGCCTTGGCCAGCCCGCGCACCCCGTGCCCGCACAGCACCGTGCCGCCGCTGCCGGTGACGGCGTTCGCGTAGGCCGCCGCCACCTGCCGGTAGTCGATCACGCCGCTCTCGGGGATGTGGAGGGCGCGGATGCCGCGGGCGGCCGGCTCGATCGCGGTGATCTCGTCCGGCCCGACCTCCCGGACCGCCAGCCCGTTCGCGCGCCCGCGCGCCGCCAGCGCCGCCAGCCGGGACAGCTCGTCCTGCCGGGTGGCGATCACCAGCTTGCCGGTCCGCCGCCAGCCGATGGCGTGCGCGTCGGCGAACTCGGCCAGGGCCAGCCGTCCCTCCCGGCAGAACCGCGCCTTCAGGCTCCCCGGCTGGTAATACAGCCCCGCGTGGATCACGCCGGAGTTGTGACCGCTCTGGTGGGCCCCGATGGCCGGCTCCTTCTCCACCACCGCGATCCGGGCCGACGGGCGGGCCGCCAGCAGCGCCATCGCGGTCGACAGCCCGATCAGGCCCGCGCCGATGACGATGATGTCGAAGCGCTCGTCCGGCGGCGCGCCGGCCGCTGGCACCGTCACGGCGCTGCGCCGGAGGCGGCCGGCTGCCGCGGGCCCACCTGATTGCGCAGGATGCCGATGCCGGCCACCTCGAGCTCGACGGTATCCCCGGGCACGAGCCAGCGGTTGTCCCCGTGTTCCAGGATGCAGCCGGTGCCCACGGTGCCGGAGCCGAGGATCTCGCCCGGCCTGAGCACGGTGTTCCTGACTGCCTGGGCGGCGATGTCCGGCCAGGAGAAGTAGAGGTCAGACAGCTCGCCACGGGAGCGTTCCTCGCCGTTGACCCGGGCGGTCATCACCGCGCTCGAGCCATCGAACTCATCGGCCGTCACGACTACCGGGCCCAGGCTGGTGGCGAAGTCCTTCGCCTTAGCCGGGCCCAGCCCGACCCGCATCTCCTGACGCTGGATGTCACGCGCCGACCAGTCGTTCATGATCGTGAAGCCGGCGATCCGGCCGCCGGCCCCGATCACCGCGGCCGCCTCCAGCTCGTAGTCCAGCATCGCCGTCCCCGCCGGGTAGGGGACCTGCGCGTCCGGCCCGTAGATCGCGGCCGGGTTGGAGAAGTAGAAGGCCGGGAACTCGTACCACTCGGCGGGCACGGGCGCGCCCCGGCCGGCCCGGGCGGCCGCGACATGCGCCTCGAACGCGAAGAAATCGCGCACCGACGGCGGCCGCGGCACCGGCGGCAGCAGTTCCGCCTCGCTGACCGGGACGGCTGGCCCGGTGCTGGCCGCAGCCCCTTGGCTACCGCCGGCCAGCACCGCGATCAGGTCCGGCGCGTCGAGGCGGACGATCAGGTCGCCGTCGATCCGGCCTGGCCAGCCTTCCGGCGGGCCGCCCGCCGTCCTGAACGTGCACAACCGCATCCGCAGACCTCCGTTCCTCCGTTCCCCACGTCAATGTACGACCATGATCGGGGAGAATTCTCAGTCATAGTGGCTGGAATCATCCCCGTTGGGGAGCCGGCCCGACGGAGCCGGCCGGACGATGGAGCGGCCCATGCTGTTCGCGGCGAACATCTCGATGCTGTGGGCGGAGCTGCCGCTGGCTGACCGGTTCGAACGGGCCGCCGGGGCCGGCTTCGAGGCCGTGGAGCTGTGGTGGCCGGGCAGCGAGGACGCAGCGGCGCTGCCCGCGCTGGCGGCCCGCTGGCAGCTGCTGGTGGCGTTGCTGAACTTCGAGGCCGGCGACATGGCGGCCGGGGACCGGGGGCTCGCCGCCGACCCCGCCCGGCGCTGGCAGCTGCGCGCCAACGTGCCGGAAGCGCTGGCGATCGCCCGGGCGGCCGGCTGCCAGCGGCTGAACCTGCTGCTGGGCCTGCGGCAGCAGCGGTACTCGCTGGAGCAGCAGCTGGACTGCGCGCGGGACAACGTCGCCTGGGCGGCGGACCAGGCGGCGGCCGCCGGCTGCGAGATCATGATCGAAGCCGTCAACACCACCGACAACGGCCCGGTGCTGCTGTCCACCACCGCCGCCGCGGCCGCCTTCATCCGGCAGGTGGGCCGCCCGAACCTGCGGCTGCAGTACGACGCGTACCACATGCAGCAGATGGAGGGGAACATCACCGCCACCCTGCATGCGTACCGGCATCTGCTCGGCCACGTGCAGATCGCCGACGTGCCCGGCAGGCACGAGCCCGGCACCGGCGAGATCAACTACCCGTTCGTGCTCGGCCGGCTGGCGGAGCAGGGCTACCAGGGCGCGGTCGGCCTGGAGTACCGGCCCTCGACCGGGCGGCCCGAGGACTCCTTCGGCTGGCTCGCCAGGTACCGGAGCGGCACCGAAGCGTGACCGGGACCGCGGCCGTGGCCAGGACCGGGGCTCATCGCCGCGCTGGCAGCCGCACCGTGACCCGGTGCGGGTCGTTGCCGCGGAGCACGGTCAGCCGCAGCCGCCCGCCGGGGCCGACCCGGCCGATGGCCTGCGCGAGCACGTCCTCGCTGCGCGACTCGGCGCCGTTGATCGCGACGATGAGGTCGCCCCTGATGAGCCCGGCCGCGGCAGCGGGAGTCCCGGCGACGGTGTCGGTGACAAGCAGGCCGGGCGTGTCAGACAGCCCGGCGGCGGTGCGGCGGGCCCGGGCGAGGTGGGCCGGCTCCAGGCTCAGTCCCAGCGGCAGGCCGGCCTTGGTCGTCCCGGTCTCGAACGAGACGAGCAGCTTGCGCAGCAGCTGGGCCAGCGTGGCCCGCTCACCGGGGTCGAGACCGGACAGCAGCCGGTCCTCGTTGGCCAGGTGGAGCGGCGCGATCTGGTCGAACAGCCGCAGCCCGGCGGCGGTGAGACGGACCCGCTGGCCGCGCCTGCCGCCGGCGGCGCCCTCACGGGTGACGATGCCGCACCTGGTGAGCCGGTCGATGCGGAGGCTGATGGTGCCGGAGGTCAGCGCGAGCTGGGCCGTCAGCCGGGCCTGCGGCAGCTCGTAGGGCGGCCCGGCCCGGCGCAGCGCGACGATCACCCGGAAGTCGGCCGGCGTCAGGTCGAACCGCCGGTAGACCTGCAGCACACCGGCGTCGAGATGCGCCCGCACCCGGAGCATCCGGCTGGTGATGCCGAGCGTAGAGAAGTCCAGGTCCGGGCGCTGGCGGGCCCACTCGGCCAGGATCTGGTCGACCGAGTCGGGCACGGTCACCGGTTCCGGCGGGCGGTGCGGACCGCCGACGGCGGGTGCGGTCATGCAGGCAGTGTACGTCGCGCAAGTGAGTTGCATAAATGCTTGAATTCAAGCATTGTTAGCCAGACATTGCCTCGGCCGGCCGAGGAGGCCGGGGGGTTCATGCGTGCGTCCCGGAAGGAGTGATCGGGTGAGCGGCTCCCAGGTGGGGGAAGCATTCCTGGCGGCGTTGGGGGCCAGCGACCCAGCGCGGCTGAGCGAGTTCTACTCCGGGCACGCCGTCCTGTACACGCCGCTGACCGGCCCGCTGCGGGGGCCAGCGGCGATCGGGCGCTATTACGGCGAGCTGCACCACGCGTTCCCCGGGATGCGGGTGGCCCTGCATGACGAGTTCGGCTCGCCGGATGGCGGGCGGGCCTGTGTCCGGCTGCACCTGGACTGGCGCAGCACCGGCTCCTTCCGCGGCCATCCCCCGGCCGGCCGCTCCGGGGAGATGGCCGAGACACATTCCTTCCGGCTGGACGGCGGCCTGGTGACCGAGCAGATCGCCGGAGTGTCCAGCTTCCAGCTGCCCCGGTTGTTCCTCGCCGACTGGCAGCTGGACTTCCCGCGCGGGGCCGGTGACCCAGCGGCGGAGATCTGTTCCGCCGCCCCCGGGGACCCGGCGGCGGCCACCGCGGGCGCGTCGCTGGCGCGGCGCTTCGCTGACGCGTTCGGCCGCCGTGACACCGCCGCCCTGAACGAGGTCTACGCCGACGATGTGGCGCTGTATACACCGCTGGGCTGGCCGGTGCGGGGACGCGAGGCGCTGCTGGCGTTCGTGCTGGAGTTCCACGCCGCCAACCCCGGCCTGCGGATCGCCCTGCACGATGAGTTCTATTCTGCTGACGGGACCCGGGCGTGCTGGCGGATCAGGCTCCACTATCACAACACCGGGCCGTTCTACGGGAACCCGCCGACCGGGGACGCGGGGGTGATGACCGAGACCCACGCCGTGCGCATCGCCGGCGGGCGGATCACCGAGCACGTCGTCGGCGACAACGCCTTCCACATGCCTTATCAGGAGCTGGTGACCTGGCAGATGCCCTTCCCCGAGGCCACCCAGGACCCGGCGCCGCCGATCACCTGGGTCACGCTCCCGGCGCAGGCAGCGGGGCAGTGACGAACCGGCATTGACGAGCAGGCACTAACGGTCAAGGAGGTAGCACGGTGAGGATCGCGATCATCGGCGCGGGCCGGATCGGCGGCGGCATCGCCCGCCAGCTTGGCGCCGCGGGCCACGAGCTGATGCTGTCGTTCAGCCGGGAACCAGCGAAGCTGGCCGAGCTCGCCGGCCAGCTCGGGGCGCGTGCCGGAACGGGCAGCCCGGCCGAGGCCGCCGGGTTCGGCGAGGTCGTGGTGATCTCGGTGCCCTGGAGCACGCTGCCGCAGGCGCTGGAGCAGGCCGGCCCGCTGGCGGGCAAGATCGTCATCGACACGACCAACCAGTTCGGCGGCCCGCCGCTGCCACCAGCGGGCCAGACCGCGGCGGTGTTCAACGCCGCCCGGATGCCCGGCGCCCGCTACACCAAGTCGTTCAACACCCTCACGTCCGCCTTCCAGGCCGAGACGGCCGGGCGCACCGGCGACCAGCGGGTGGTGCAGTGGCTGTGCGGCGATGACGCCGGCGCCAAGCAGGTGGTGGCCGGGCTGATCGAGGACGCCGGGTTCGCGCCCGCCGACCTCGGCGGCACGGCCGGATGCGCGGTAATGGAGGCGCCCCGCCGCCCCGGCGCGGTGTACGGGGAGGAGTACCGGGCCGCCGACGCCGCCCCGGTGATCGAGGCCGTCAGGGCCGGGCGCCCGATCCCGCCCGCCCCGAGTTACGCCTGACGCCCCCGCCCGCCGCCGATACCCTGCCCGGCATGCGGATTCCGCCGGCCGGGCGCGTCTACCTCACCACGGCGATCAGCCTGACCGGGGTCGCGCTCGCCGCGTGGCTCGGCATGGCGGCGGGGGCGGCCACGGCGGGCAGGCAGTGGTGGGCGCTGGGGGCGGTGGCGGCCAGCGTCACGGCCGCCGGGGTGCCGGCCTACGAGCAGGTCCGCAAGGAGCGGATGCGGGCCAGAGCGCACCAGGCCGCTGTCGACGCGGCGGTGGCGATGCGCGTGACCATGGACGATGCTCTCGACCCGATCGCGCGCCAGCTGGGCCGGGTGGTGACGGCCGCCAGCGAGCCGCAGCGGGCGGCGCTGGCCGAGGCGGTGATCCCGATGGTGCTGGACTCGGCGGCCCATCTGGCAGGCTCGCGGCGGGTCCGGGTACGGGCGTGCCTGTTCCGGTTCGCGCCGGAAACTCCGGGGGCACTGGCACCGGCCGCCTACAGCGGCCGGGTGGATGACCCGCTGGAACCGATCACCGACGGCACGGCCGCCGGCGACCTGGTGTTCAGCATGATCAGGCACAACCAGCACCTGTTCTGCCCGGACCTCGCCGCCGGGCCGCCGCCAGGGTGGAGCGTCACGGCCCCGCAGACCTACCGGTCGTTCGCGGTCGTGCCGGTCGCCGCCGGGCGGAACGCGTTCGGCATGCTGATGGTGGACGCGCTGGAGCCGGCCGGGATCAGGCGGGCGGACGTGCCGCTGATCCGGGTTCTGGCCGGGCTGCTCGGGGTCGCGCTGGCGTAAGCTGAAGGCGTGGTGGCCCACATCACCGTCGATGACCGGGACGACCGTCCCGAGCGAATGCTGCGCGACCCGGATCGTTACTTCGCCGACGCCCGGCTGCGGGCCGAGCAGGAAGTCAGCGAACTGTTCCGCCAGGTCCGCCAGCCCCGCCAGCACCGCGGGTAGCGGAGCCTGCAGCCCCGCCAGCGGGAAGCTGACCCAGCGGGGACCTCACACCAGCGTGGAAGCGGCGTTCCTGGCCGAGCACGCCCCCGGCCCGTTCAAGATCACGATGATCAGCGCCGCCATGGGCCGGATCCTGTGGCAGCCGCGGATCAGCGAGGCCGCCTACCCGGACCCGGCGGACCTGATGCGCGACCTGGTCGCGCTGCAGCAGCGGGAGATCGCGGACCTGATCGGTCAGGGCGTGCGCTGGATCCAGCTCGACTCGCTGGGCTACAACCACGTCTTCGACCCGGAATTCCGGGCCGCCGGTGGGCTGGCCGGCGTGCCGCCGGAGGCCATTCTCGGCGCCGCCGTCACCGTGGACGCGGAACTGGCCCGCACCGCCAAGGAGCAGCACCCGGACGTCACCGTCGGGATGCACATCTGCCGCGGCAACAACCGCAGCGCCTGGATGGCCAAGGGCGGCTATGAGCCGGTCGCTGAACGGCTCTTCGGCGAGGCCGGGGTGGACCGTTTCCTGCTGGAATTCGATACCGAACGGGCGGGCGGCTTCGAACCGTTGCGATTCATCCAGCCCGGCACCACCGTGGTGCTCGGCCTGGTGTCCTCGAAGGACCCCCGGCTGGAATCGCCGGACGAGCTGCGCCGCAAGCTGGAACTGGTCGCCGAGACGGCCGCCGCGATCTGGGGCTAGCGCACGGCTAGCCGCCGCCGAACCGGCGCGCCGACTGATCCTCCTGCGCCAGTCGCCGCAGCGCCACCAGCACCTGCTCGTACAGCACCACCCCGGTCACCGCGGCCTCGACCAGCCCGGCCCGGCCGGCGGCAGGCAGGTCGGGGAGCCCGGCAACCTCCCGCTCGGCCAGCCCGCCCGCGGTCGCGGCGTATTCCGCCAGCCCCGGGCCGGCCAGCGGAGCCCCGGCGCGGCGCAGCGCGGCCAGCGCCGCGGTCAGCAGCGTCCGGGCCGGGGCACCGGGGGTGACGCGCCAGCCCAGCCCGGCCAGCAGGCTGTCCACCTCGGCGGCGGCCGCCTGCCAGTCCGGGTCGCCGGCATCCGGATCGAGCCGCGGGCCGAGCGCGTACTGGACGGCGCCGAGCAGGGCGTGCGGGCCCACCGACGTATCGTCCACCGCGGTCAGGATCCGGCGGATGGCGGCCAGCGGCAGCCCGCCGATCTCCTGCAGCGCCCGGATCAGCCGCAGCCGCCGCAGGTGGTCGTCGCCGTACCGGGCGCGGGTCGCGGCGGTCGCCGTTCCCGGCGGCAGCAGCCCGTCCCGCAGGTAGAACTTGATCGTCGCCACCGGCACCCCGCTGCGGCGGCTCAGCTCCGCCATGAGCACGCAGACGCCCCTTCCCGGTCCGCCGGCCCGGGCTTGCGCAGCCGGGACTGGCATTAGAGAGTGTAACTCTCTAATATTGGAGAGCAACGCTATCTAATCAAGCCAGGGGGCACGCGATGACGCTGCGGGACACGCTGATCGGGATTCATGCCGCCGGCGGGACGGTCGCATTCGGCGCCGGCGTGGTCCTCGTCCGGCAGGCGGCCGGCCGGGGGCCGGGCCGCCTGCCGGTCATGGCCTATCTCGCCGGAATGGTGGTGCTGGCGGCCACGGCCGCCGTGCTGACCGGGACGGACTGGGCCGGGCTCGGACCGGCGCCGCGGGCGGTCTTCGCCGCGCTGACCGGGTTCGCTGTGGTGCTCGCTGGCGTGGCCGGCTGGGCCCGGCGGCTGCTCACGGCCCGGGCGCCCGGCTGGCGGCCCAGGGTCACCGAGGCCGTCGGGTTCACCCTGATCGCGCTGTTCGACGGGTTCGTGATCATCGCTGCGCTTGACCTCGGCGCGCCGGGCTGGGCAGTCGCGGTCGTCGCGGTGGCGGCGGTGCTGGCCGGGCGGCGGGTGATTCAGCGCGTCGGCGCCCGGGCCGCCCGGCGCCAGGACCAGCCGGAACAACCGCGGGCCGACGCTGAGGCGTCACTGAGTCGTGGCTGACAGATGCCCCGGGATTCCCGGTCCTGTCAACCCCGTCCCGTACCGTTAGGTGCGTGACGGTCCAGGCAGAAGCAACACACCGCGAGTACGCGCTGCTCTCGAACCAGGTCAAGCAGGCCGGGCTGCTGGAACGGCGGCCCCGCTACTACGCCTGGCAGATCACGATCACCGCCGTCCTGCTGGCCGTGGGCTGGGCCAGCTTCGTGCTGGTGGGCGACTCGTGGTGGCAGCTCGCCGTGGCGGTGTTCCTGGCGGTGATGTTCACCCAGGCCGGGTTCCTCGGCCACGACGCCGGGCACCGGCAGATCCTCGGGTCCCGGCGCGGCAACTACGTCCTCGGCATCCTGCACGGCAACCTCGGCATCGGCCTGAGCTACGGCTGGTGGGTACGCAAGCACAACCGGCACCACGCCCGCCCCAACACCGAGGACGCCGACCCCGACATCATGATGCGGGCGCTGGCGTTCACCCCGGAGCAGGCGCGGCGGGCCGGGCCGGTCGCCCGGCTGGCGTTCCGGTACCAGGCGTACCTGCTGTTCCCGATGCTGCTGCTGGAGGCGGTCAGCCTGCACGTGGCCAGCGTCCGCGCGGTAGCGGCCCGTGCCTCCCGCAACCGCTGGCTGGAGGCGGCGCTGCTCGCCGCCCACATCGCCGGCTACCTCACGGTGGTGCTGGTGGTCCTGTCCCCGCTCAAGGCGGTCGCGTTCATCGTGGTCCAGCAGGGGCTGTTCGGGCTGTACATGGGCTGCTCGTTCGCCCCGAACCACAAGGGGATGCCGGTGCTGGCGGCCGGGGACCGGACCGGCTTCTTCCGCCGCCAGGTGCTGACCTCACGCAACATCCGCGGTAGCTGGCTCACCGATCTCGCCCTGGGCGGGCTGAACTACCAGATCGAGCACCACCTGTTCCCCTCGATGCCGCGGCCCAACCTGCGCCGCTCGCAGCGGCTGGTGGAGGCGTTCTGCCGGCAGCAGGACGTGCCGTACTGCCAGACCAGCCTGCCCGGGTCCTACGCCCAGACCCTGCGGTACCTGCACGCGGTCGGCCGCGAGGGCGGGGCCGGCGGCGGCACTACCGCGGGTACCCAGCCCCCAGCGTGAGCTGGTAGCCGGCCTGCCGCGAGAACTCGGCCAGCACCGAGAACCGGTCGCCCCTGATCAGGGTGTGGCGCCACTCCAGCGGCCTGCCGCCGGCGTAGCCGAGCCGGTCGATCGCCAGCGCCCCGATCCCGCGCGGGATCTCGAGCAGCCGTTGCTGCGCCCGGCTCGGCACCACCGCGCGGATGTGCTCGCGCCCGCCGTCCAGCGTGACCCCGGACTGCGCCGCGAGCTCGTCGTACAGCGCGGTGTGCGTGAAATCGGCGGCCAGTAGCGGCGCGCCGAGGTCGCCAGGCAGCCACACCGTGTCCAGGGCGAGCGGTTCGCCGCCCGCCAGCCGGAGCCGTTCCAGCCGGAACAGCCGCGCCGCTGCCGTCAGCCCGAGCCGGTCGGCGATCACGTCGTCGGCGATCAGGTCCCGCGCCCTGACGATGCTGGTCTGCCGCAGGCCCGCCGCCTCTACCGACGCGAACAGCGAGTACAGCGCCCCCAGCGGCTGCGTGATCGCCGTCTGCCCGGCGACCCGCGGCCGCCGCCCGCGGGCGGCCTCCACGATGCCGTCGGCCCGCAGCTGCTGCAGCGCCGCCCGCACCGTGTGGCGGCTCACCCGGTACTCGCCCGCCAGCGCCAGCTCACCGGGGAACTCCTGGCCGAACGCCCCCGCGGCCAGCCGCCGGTGCAGGTCGGCGCGAAGCTGCGCCCACAGCGGGGTGCCGCCGCCGCGCTCGAGCAGCTGCGGCCCGGTCCCGCCTGCCGCGCCATCCCGACCAGCCACCGGCCCTCCCGGGCGGCGCCGCCGCCGTCAGCCTCAAAAGTCCGGACATCTGGTAACGTACCAGCAATCGCCCAGGCCACCCGCCTTGTGATCGCCGGCGTAAATGAACGTACATTTGGGTGCGGAGGTGCGGCCATGGCCGAGGTAGTGCCCATCGGGACCACGGCGCTAGGCGACCGCAGCTACCTGGCGCACGACGGCCAGACAGGCCTGGTCGTGGACCCGCAGCGGGACATCGACCGGGTGCTGGCGCTGGCCGGCGCCGCCGGGGTCCGCATCACCCACGTGGCCGAGACCCACGTCCACAACGACTACCTCACCGGCGGCCTGGCGCTGGCCCGGGCCACTGGCGCGAGCTACCTGGTCAGCGGGGCCGACCCGGTGCGGTTCGGGGACCGGACCCCGGTCGCGGACGGCGACATCGTCCGGGTCAGCGACGCGCTGCGGCTGCGGGTGATCGCCACCCCCGGCCACACCTTCAGCCACCTGTCCTACCTGCTGGAGTCCGCTGGCGAGCCGGCCGGGGTGTTCACCGGCGGCTCGCTGCTCTACGGCGCGACCGGGCGGCCCGACCTGCTGGGACCCGACAGCACCCGGCCGCTGGCGCGCGCCCAGTACGCGTCAGCGCACCGGCTCGCCGAGCTCCCCGACGCCACCCCGGTCTTCCCGACCCACGGGTTCGGCAGCTTCTGCGCCAGCGGGGCCGCCGGGACCGACAGCGCGTCCACGATCGGCCACCAGAAGCGCGTCAACCCGGCGCTCACCCTCACCGAGCAGGCCTACCTGGACACGCTGCTGGCCGGGCTCGACGCCTGGCCGGCCTACTACGCCCACATGAGCCCGGCCAACCTGGCCGGGCCCGCCGCTCCCGATCTGTCGCCGCCCCGCCCGGCCGATCCCGAGTCGCTCCGGCGGCGCATCGAGGCCGGGGAATGGGTGGTCGACCTGCGGGACCGGGTCGCCTTCGCGGCCGGGCACCTGCCCGGATCGCTCTGCTTCCCGCTGACCGGCAGCTTCGCGACCTACCTGGGCTGGGTCATCCCGTGGGGCACCCCGCTCACCCTGCTCGGCTCGACGCCGGAGCAGGTGGCGCAGGCCCAGCGGGACCTGGTGCGGATCGGGATCGACCGGCCGGCCGCCGCCGCCACCGGCGGACCGCGGGACTGGGCGGGCGGAGGGCCGCTGGCGTCGCTGCGGCTGGCGACGTTCGGCGACCTCGCCGCCGCCGGCCGCCGGCCGGTGGTCCTCGACGTCAGGCGCCCGCTGGAGTGGGAGGAGCGCCACATCGACGGGGCGATCCACATCCACCTGCCGGAACTGCCTGGGCGGCTCGGTGAGGTCCCGCCCGGCGAGGTGTGGGCGCACTGCCAGTCCGGCTACCGGGCCGGGGTGGCCGCCTCGCTGCTGGCAGCGGCCGGGCGCACGGCCGTCGCCGTGGACGACGACTTCAGCCGGGCCGGGCCGGCCGGGCTGCCGCTGGTGCCTGCCGCCGCGTGATCGCGGCCGGACATGCCCGGAGCTCAGCGGCCCGTGGCAGGCTTGGCGCATGCAGAGGCCGAGGCGGATGCGGCGGCTGGCGGGCCCGCTGCTGGGCGGGCTGTTACCCGTCTACGCGGCGCTGCTGTCGGCGGAGTACGTCAGCAGCAGCAGCCCGGTACCGCTGCTGGTCGGCTTCAATGTGCTCGCCTACGTCCCGTACTACATCGTGCTGCTAGCTGTCATCGGCCGGGCGGGGCCGCTGTCCGTGCGGAGCCTGTACCTGTTCGGGGCGGTGCTCGGGCTGGGGACCGAGTCGTTCATCACCAAGGTCGCCTGGGCCCATCCAGCGGGCTGGGCGCCGGTGCTGGGGCAGGCGGGCGGCTTCGGCCCGTGGGAACTGGCGGTGCTGGTGTTCACCTACCATCCGCTGCTGTCGGTACTGGTCCCGGTCATGCTGTGCGGGGACGCCTTCGGCCTGCCCCGGGGATGGCCGCTGGCGCCACGGGCCCGGCGGCTGCTGCTCGCGGCGCTACCGGTGCTGACCGGCGCCTTCGCGGCGTTCGCCGGACAGCCGCCGGCGGTGGCCGGGGCGGCGCTCGCCGTCAACGCGGTGACGCTGACGGCCCTGGTGGCCGCGTGGCGCCGGTGGGGGGCGCCGCCGCGGCGGATCGCGGCACCGTGGCTGGCAGCCGCGGTGGCCTGCGGGGTCTTCTTCGCCGCCGCGGCGCTGCCGGTCCGCTACACGCCGGCGCCGGGGACCCTGCTGGCGACCATCGCCGTCCTCGTCCTGCTGGCACTGGCCTTCGCCCGTTCCGTTCGGCGCGACGCCGTGCCCCGCGCGGCGGCCAGCACGCCACCCGCCAGCACTCCCCCGGCCGGTGAGCCCGCGGCCCGGGAGCCTGCGGCCGGGGAGCCCGCGGCCCCGCCGGTATCCTTCGGCTGGCGCGGCTACCTGACCTACCTTGCCGGGTTCGCCGTTGTCAGCTGGGCCTGTTACCTGGTGCTGACCTTGGCGGGCGGGCCCGGCCGGGTGGTCGTCGCGCTGCTGGCGCTGGCCGGCGGCATCGCGGGCACCGGCTACCTGCTGGCCTGCGTGGCGCGGGCGCTGCTGCCTGAGTCCCCGCGCCGCCGCCCTCACACCGCGGGAGGCGGGCCGTGACGGCGCCGTTCGCGCGAGAACTGCTGGGCTGGAAACCGAGTAGCAAGAACAAGCTCGGCTGGCCGCTGGTGCCCAACTTCGCCGACGTGGACAACGCGGAGTCGCTGCGGATCGGCGCGGGGGTGCTGGCCGAGCTCGGGATCCCGGCCGGCGTGGCCTCCCCGGTCCCGCCGGATACCGGCGGGCCGCTGGAGCAGGCCGTCCATGACCACCTCGGCACGGTGCTGCCGCACCTGCAGCCCGACCGCTGGTGGGTGGTGGCGCGCGGCGCCGTCATCACCCAGTTCGATCAGTACGCGCACCTGTCCGAGGTGGACCGGCTGGTCCGGGCCAACCCGGAGCTGCGGATCACGGTCGGGACGGACTACCTCATCCGGCCGGACGTGACGGTCGCGCTCAGGAACGTCGGCACCGCCTCCGGCCTGCCGCCACTGCACGCGGCGCTGTCGTGCAAGTGGACCATCCGCTCGGACCGGGTGCAGAACATCAGGCACGAGTGCCTGCAGATGATCCGGCACCGCCGGGGCAGGCAGCCGCACCTGGTGACGGTGACCGCCGAGCCGCTGCCGAGCCGCCTGGCGTCGATCGCCCGCGGCACCGGCGAGGTGGACGGGGTGTACCACGTGGCCTACGACGCGCTGGCGGCGAGCGTGGCCGCGCACGCGAACCAGGACCAGGCCGACGCCTGGCGGGAAGTGGTGGGCCAGCGCCGGGTGCTCAGCTACGAGCAGCTCACGAGCACCCTGGCGGCCTGGTGACGATCCGCGCGGCGTGGGATCACGCGACTGTCGGTGGGGACCGGCAGAATCGGGCTCGACCGCAGCGCTGGCGGGACCAGCGCCGGAGGAAGCCGAGGACGCCGTGGCCGAGCTGACTTGCCTGGAGATCTGCGCCGGTGCCGGCGGCCAGTCGCTGGGTCTTGAGCAGGCGGGGTTCACCCACGAGGCGGCGGTGGAGATCGACCCCGACGCCTGCGAGACCCTGCGGCTGAACCGGGGCGCCGAATGGAAGATCATCGAGGATGACGTCCGCAACCTGGACGGCCGCGCGTTCGCCGGTATCGACCTGCTGTCGGGCGGGGTGCCCTGCCCGCCGTTCTCGATCGCCGGCAAGCGGCTGGGCGAGGACGACGACCGGGACCTGTTCGGCCAGGCGCTGCGGCTGGCCGAGGAGATCAGGCCGCGCGCGGTGCTGCTGGAGAACGTCAGGGGCCTGGCCACCCGCAGGTTCGACGGCTACCGGGCGCAGGTGCTCGGCCGGCTGCACGCGCTGGGCTACCTGACGTGGTGGGACCTGGTGCAGGCCAGCGAGCACGGCGTGCCCCAGCTGCGGCCGCGGTTCGTGCTGGTGGCGATCGCCGGGCCGGCCGCCGGGCGGTTCCGGTGGCCGCGGCCGGCGGCGGATCCGCCGGTCACGGTCGGGGCGGCGGTGCACGATCTGATGGCCGCCGGCGGGTGGCCGGGGGAGGGCGCGTGGCGGCTGGCCGCCGAAGGGATCGCGCCCACAATCGTGGGCGGCAGCAAGAAGCACGGCGGCCCGGACCTGGGGCCCACCCGCGCCCGCGAGGCCTGGGCCGGCCTCGGCGTGAACGGGCTCGGGATCGCCGACGGCCCGCCCGGCCCGGATTTCCCGGCCGGCCAGCGGCCCAAGCTCACCGCCCGGATGGTGGCACGGCTGCAGGGCTTCCCCGACGACTGGCGGTTCTACGGCCGGAAGACGGCCGCCTACCGGCAGATCGGCAACGCGTTCCCGCCGCCGGTCGCCAGGGCGCTCGGCGAGGCGATCCGGGACGCGCTGGCCGGTGGCTGACGCCGCGGAAGAAAGCCAGGCCCGCCGCGGTTGAGCCGCTATGTGACTGCTGACATGCCGCTGTCCGTGCTGGACCTGGCCCCGGTAGCCGCGGGCGTCAGCTCCGGCCAGGCACTCACGCAGACCACCGAGCTCGCCCGGCGCGCCGAGGAACTGGGGTTCCGCCGGTTCTGGGTGGCCGAGCACCATAACCTGCCCTCGATCGCCAGCTCGGCTCCGGGGGTGCTGATCGCCCACCTGGCGGCGGTGACCTCGCGGATCCGGGTCGGCTCCGGCGGGGTGATGCTGCCCAACCACCCGCCGCTGGTGGTGGCCGAGCAGTTCGGCACGCTGGAGGCGCTCCACCCGGGCCGGATCGACCTGGGCATCGGCCGCGCCCCCGGCACCGACCAGCTCACGGCGCTGGCGCTGCGGCGCACCATGGAGGGGCTGTCGGCGGAACGGTTCCCGGCGGAGCTCGAGGACCTGATCGGCTTGTTCACCGGGGCGGACGAGCAGGCGCCGATCACCGCCAATCCCGGCCGCGGCGACATGCCGGAGATCTGGCTGCTCGGCTCCAGCGGCTACAGCGCCCAGCTGGCCGGGCTGCTGGGGCTCCCGTTCTCGTTCGCGCACCACTTCAGCGCGGCGAACACCGAGCCCGCGCTGGCGCTGTACCGGCAGTCGTTCCGGCCGTCGCAGTGGCTGTCGCGGCCGCGCGCGATGGTGGCGGTGAGCGCGATCTGCGCCGACTCCGACGACCGGGCGCGCTGGCTGTCCGGCCCCGCCGCCCTGTCCTTCCTGCAGCTGCGGGCGGGCACGCCGCGGCCGCTCGCCACCCCCGAGGAAGCGGACGCGTACCCGTATTCGGATATGGAACGGGAGTTTGCCCGGCAACGGTTCGCTGACCAGGCAGTCGGCTCGCCGGAGACCGTGGCGGCCCAGCTGACCCGGCTGATCGAGCGGACCCGGCCCGACGAGGTCATGCTCACCGCCATGGTGTCAGGCATCGCCGACCGGACCCGCTCGTTCGAACTGATCGCGGACAAGGTCGCCGGGCGGCTGCCCGGCCCGGGCTAACCGGCCGGGGCCGCCGCCAAGGAGGCAGCCTGCCCGATGCTGTTGGTGCTAGCACCCCTCCCGGCCGCCCGCGGGGGGCAGCCAGTCCTGGCCGTGAATGTCCAGCATCATCGGCAGGTTGCCGGCCAGCAGGCCGCCGTCGACCCGCAACTCGGTGCCGGTGATCCAGGCCGCGTCGTCCGAGGCGAGGAACAGCACGGCGTTCGCGACGTCGTCCGGCAGCCCGGTCCGCCCGAGCGGATACCACTTGCTGACCCGTTCGAGCAGCCCGGGATCGCGGTCCAGCCGGTGGTTCCACGCCGGGGTCCTGATCGTGCCAGCGACGACCAGGTTGACCCGCACTCCGCCGCGGCCGTACCGGACCGCGAGGCTGCGGGTGAGGCTGGCGAGCCCCGCTTTCGCCGCGCTGTATGGCTCGTTCCCGAAGCTTGCCAGGGCGTTCACCGAGCCGATGTTCACGATGGCGCCGCGCCGGCTCGCCAGCATGCCAGGCAGCACCGCGCGGCTGCACAGGAACGCCCCCGTCAGCGCCACGCCAACCTCGCGCTCCCAGTCCGGCAGGGCAACTTCCTCGAACCGGGTGTCGCTCGCCACAGCGGCGTTGTTGACCAGCAGGCCGACCGTGCCGAACTCAGCAGCGGCCGCCGCGGCAGCCGCCGCGACCGCGCCGGGGTCGGTAACATCCACCGGCCAGGCACGAGCCGTGCCGCCGGAGCCGGTGATCTCGGCGGCGGCGTCCCGCGCGGTCGCCGGGTCGATGTCGGCGACCGCCACCGCGGCCCCCTCCGCGGCGAGACGCCGCGCGATGACCCGCCCGATGCCGGACCCGCCGCCGGTCACCAGCGCAACCTGGCCGGAGAAGCGGCTCATCTGCGCCGTGCCCGTCCCGCGATTGTTGCCATATGCCAACCCAGTTGTACGATCTACCCATGACAGCACCGCAGCCCGGCGCCGGTCAAGCAGCGCCCGGACCCTCGGCCCGCACGCTGCTGCGCGGCCTGCGGCTGCTCGAACTGCTCGCCGAGGGCTGCGAGGGCAGCGTTACCCAGCTCAGCCTGGCCACCGGGCTGAACAAGGGGACCGCCTCCCGGCTGCTGGCGACGCTACGGGACGCCGGCTACCTGCGCCAGGACGCCCGCCGGCAGTTTCACCTGACCGGCAAGGTGCTCCGGCTGGCTGACGGCTACACCGCCCAGCTTGACCTGCGCGGGGTGGCGCACCCCTTTCTGGCCAGGCTGCGCGACGAGGTGGATGAGACCGTCCACCTCGGCATCATGGACGGCGACCAGGTCGTCTATATCGACAAGCTGGAGGCCAAGCGCTCGCTGCGGCTGGTCTCCCGGCTGGGCCACACCGAGCCGGTGTACGCGACGGCGCTCGGGCGCGCGATCCTGTCCCGGCTGCCGCGGGCTGAACGGGCCCGGGTGCTCGGGGCGGCGGCGCTGGTGCCGCGCACCCCGCAGACCGTTACCGAGCCGCGCGCCCTGCTCGCGCTGCTGGCGGAGACCGAGGCGCGCGGGTACGCGGTGGACAACGAGGAGAACCAGGAGGAGGTCGCCTGCGTGGGCGCCGCCATCGTCGACGTGCGCGGCGCTCCGATCGCCGCCGTGAGCTGCTCCGGGCCGGCCGCCCGGGTGCTGGAGCGGGTCGGCCAGCTCGGGCACCTGTGCCAGGAGACCGCCCAGGCGATCAGCGACGACCTGGCGGGCAGGCGGTAGCAGGCGGGTAGCGGGCGCTGCGAGGCCCGCAACGGGTAACCAGATGCCGGCCCTGCGGACACTTGACGGGTGGCGGGCCCGGTGCTCCAATTGTGGGAACTTGGAACCGAGTTGACATATAGCAACTATTCCCCCGCGGAGACCCGGAAGGGGAGGCCCCCGTGAGACCGACGAGATTCCTGGGCATAGCAGCTGTGGCCACCGCGGCCATGGTCACCGCCGCGGCATGTGGCGGAGGCGGCGGGGGCGGCGGCGCGAAGTCCTCCGGGACCATCAGCGTGATCATGGCCTCCTACAGCAGCAAGAGCCCGCCGTACTGGAAAGACCTGGTGAGCAGGTTCGAGAAGGCGAACCCGAAGATCCACGTCAACCTCCGGGTCATCGACTGGGACACGCTGCTGCAGCAGGTCCCGACCATGATCCAGACCAAGTCGTATCCGGATGTGCTCAACTTCAACGCCTACAGCACGTTCGCGAGCGCCGGGCTGCTCCGCCCGGCCAAGCAGGTCCTGTCGCCGCAGGTGGAGTCGGACTTCGTGCCCTCGTTCCTGAGCAGCGACAGCATCCACGGGACCCAGTACGGGATCCCGTGGATCGCCAGCGTGCGGGCACTGGGCTACAACAAGCAGGCGTTCGCCAAGGCGGGCATCAAGTCGCCGCCGGCCACCTGGGCGGAGATGGTGACTGACGCCAAGAAGGCGCAGCAGGCCGGCTACACCGGCTACTGCCTGCCGCTCGGCTCGGAGGAGTCGCAGGCCGAGTGGTCGCTGTGGATGTGGTCGAACGGCGGTGGCTGGGTAACGCCGTCCGGGCAGTGGTCGATCAACAGCGCGAAGAACCTGCAGGCGATGAGCTTCCTGCGGCAGCTGGCCAACACCGACAAGGTCACCGAGCCGAACCCGGGCAAGACCCAGCGGACCGCCGGGTGCTGGGCGTCGTTCTCCGAGGGCAAGGTGGCGATGACGGAGATCATGCCGCTCGGCACGTTCCAGACCTCCTTCATGAGCAAGTCCAAGGTCAAGTGGGCCTCGTCGCCGTGGCCGCGCTCCAGCATGAGCGTCCCTGAGTTCACGCTGGGCGTGCAGGACGTGCTGGAGGCGTTCAATAAGCCTGGCAACACGGAGATGGTGAAGAAGTTCCTGGACTTCGTCTACCAGAAGAGCAACTACCTGAAGTTCGTCCAGAACGAGGGCTTCCT
The DNA here is from genome assembly GCA_031254715.1 of Nocardiopsaceae bacterium. Taxonomy (GTDB): domain Bacteria; phylum Actinomycetota; class Actinomycetes; order Streptosporangiales; family Streptosporangiaceae; genus JAIRTY01. The sequence continues at coordinate 18,369 of JAIRTY010000729.1, forward strand.
GCCCACCACCAAATCGGCTGACCAGGCGCTTGCCTCCAACCCGGTGGCCGGTGAGGGCATCAAGCTGCTGCCGAAGGCGAACTTCTACCCGGTGACCAATCCGGGCTGGAACAAGGTGCAGAGCGCGGTGCAGAGCCAGCTCGGCACCGCGGTGGAGCCGGGCACCAACCCGGGCCAGGTGCTGAGCTCGCTGCAGCAGATAGCGCAATCGTCCGGATGACCGGGCTC
>JAIRTY010000176.1 GCA_031254715.1 Nocardiopsaceae bacterium
GCGCGGCGGCGGCCGACGAGGAATATGAGATCCGCCATGCCGGCGGCGGCGCCTGCGTACGCGGCGGCCCAGCCGGGCGGCCCCGCGTCCCCCGGCACCCCCGGGCCCCAGGGCAACGCCGCTTCCCCGGCCGGGCCCGCGGCTGGCGCCCCGCCTGCCGAGCCCGGTACCCGGCCGGAGCCCGGTACCCGGCCGGAGCGCGCATGGCTGCGAACGACCGCCCTCGGCGGCCCGGCCGGCCAGCGGACCGCACCGTCCGCTGGCGGCGGCCAGGAAGCCGCGCCTAGCGCCCCCGCTGCCTCCGGCAACGGAGCGCCTACTGTTCCTGGGGTCCCCGGCAAGGAACCACCCGTGCCGGATGGTCCGGTGGCGGGCCGCCCGGTGGCCGGCCGCCCGGGGGAGGGCCGCCCGGCGGGGGACGGCCCGGAGGAGGACCGGCCCGACGTCCGGGTCAATGCCCGGCACCTGGAATCGGCCATCCTGAGCCTGCGCCAGCCGATCGTCGCAGCGCCGCTGCTGCTGGAGGCCCCGGGAGCGGCCGGCATGCGGGCCGAGCGGCGCAAGCTGCTGGCCCAGATCGACGACTACCTGCTGCCGCGGCTGCGGGAATCCGGCGCCCCGATGCTCGTCGCCCTGGTCGGTTCCACCGGGGCGGGAAAGTCGACCCTGGTCAACAGCATCGTGGGGACGCAGGTCAGCAACACCGGCATCCGCCGTCCCACCACGAACAGCCCGGTGCTGGCCTGCCATCCGGATGACGTGGCCTGGTTCGCGGAGAACGTGTTCCTGCCCACCGTGCCCCGCGTCCGGCAGGAGGGCCTGGCCAGGTCCGGCCGGGACGGCCTGCTGGTGCTGGCCGCCAACGAGGGCATGCCCAAGGGCGTCGCCCTGCTCGACACCCCCGACATCGACTCGGAGGTGCAGGCCCACCGGGAGTTCGCCCACCAGTTCCTGGATGCCTCGGACCTGTGGCTGTTCATGACCACCGCCGGCCGCTACGCCGATGCCGCCGTCTGGGACCTGCTGCAGCAGGCCAGGGACCGCGGCGCGGCGCTCGGGATCGTGCTGTCCCGGGTACCAGAAGGAGCCGCGCCGCAGCTGGTCCGGCACTTCGACGCGATGCTGGCCGCCAACCGGCTCGGCCGGAACCAGCGGTTCGTGATCCCCGAGACCGTGCTGATGAACGGGAAGCTGCCCGGCGGGATCTCCGGGCCGGTGCGGGACTGGCTGGCCAGCATGGCGGTGGAAGCCGACCGCCGGATCGCGGTGCTCAGCCAGACCATGTCCGGGGTGCTCGACACGTTCCGCACCCGGATCCCGGCGCTGGCCGCGCACGTGGAATCGCAGCTCGCACTGCGGGCCGGCCTCCAGGCCGCGGCCGAGGGCGGGTACACGACCGCGCTGGCTGAGCTTGAGCATTCGCTGCGGGACGGCTCGCTGCTGCGGGGCGAGGTGCTGGCCCGCTGGCAGGATTTCGCCGGCACCGGCGACCTGGTGCGGGCGCTCCAGTCGCGCCGGGGCGGCCGGGGTGCCAGCAGCCGCCAGCGCCGTCAGCAGGGCCAGGCCCGGGCGCAGAAGCTGAAGCAGGCGCTGCGCGACTGCCTGGAGTCGCTGGTGGCGTCGGTCGCCGACCGGGCCGCCGAGGACGCCGTGGCCCGCTGGCGCGATCACCCGGCCGGCGCGGCGCTGCTCGACCAGCTTTCCGGGTCTGCCAGCCGGGACGGCTGGCGCGGTTCCCGGTTCGCCGCTGATGCCGGGGCACGGCTCGGGCCGGGCGATGACCCGTTCCTGATGGCAGAAGGATCGGGAGGCGCGGACGAGATCGGGAGCGACCAGCGCACCACCGGCGCCGAGCTCGGGCGGGCCTCCGCTGACCTGCCCCGGCGGGCGGCGCGCGCGGTCAGCGGCTGGCAGGATTCGCTCGCCCGGGTGGTGCGGGCCGAGAACGTGACCAAGCGCTCGATCGCCCGGGTGGTCGCGCTCGACGAGGAGGCGCTCGCCGCGGTGCTGGTGGTCGCCCTGCTCGGGCAGGATGACGACAGTGACGAGGACGGTGCCGCCGCGATGGCGCACCGGCTGCTGACCTCCCTGCTCGGCACGGCGCTGGTGCGGGATGTGCTGGGGCGGGCCCAGAGCGGGCTGCGGGAGCGGATCTGCCTGCTGCTGGACGAGGAGATGCTGCGGTTCACCCAGGCTCTCGACGCGGCGGGAGTGCCGGAGGCCACCGCCGCGCTCCGGCTGTATCAGGCGACCTACATGCTGGAGGTCGCGCGGTGATCACGGGAGAGCAGGCGGCCACGTGGCTGGCCGCCCCGGGACCTGCCACGAGCGTGCTGGCGCCGGGCCCCCCAGCGACCAGCCTGTCCGGGCGGCTGAACGCGGTCGCGCGGCTGATCCAGATCGGTTCCGCCCGCACCGGGCCCGGGCAGTTCAGCCCGGAGCTGCTGGCCGACGCGGAAGAACTGCTGGCGCGGGGCGGCGAGCGGCTCCGGATGTCGGGTGACCACACCATCGTGGTGCTGGCCGGCGGCACCGGGAGCGGTAAGTCGTCGCTGTTCAACCAGCTGGCCGGGGCCGACTTCTCGCCGGCCGGCGTGACCAGGCCCATCACCAGGCAGCATCACGCGTGCGTGTGGGACACCGAGGGCGCCGGGCCGCTGCTGGACTGGCTGGGCGTGCAGCGCCGCTACCGCTACGCGCGCTCCAGTGAGCTTGATGAAGGCGAACGGTCTCTCTCGGGGCTGATCTTGCTGGACCTGCCCGACCACGATTCGGTGCTGGCTGGAAAGACCGGCGACGTGGACGGGCTGATCAAGCTTGCCGACCTGATGGTGTGGGTGCTCGACCCCCAGAAGTACGCCGACGCCGCCGTCCACGGCCGCTACCTGGTCCCGATGGCCCGCCATTCGGCCGTGATCGTCGCCGTGCTCAACCAGGCCGACCTGCTGTCCGCTCAGGAGGCCGACGACTGCGCCGCTGACCTGCGGCGGCTGCTGGATGCGGAGGGGCTGCACGACTCCCGGGTGATCACGACCTCCGCGCTGACCGGCGCCGGGATCACCCAGCTGCGGAAGGTCCTGGTCGAGACCGTGTCCGAGCGGCGGGCGGTTGCCGAGCGGATCGAGGCCGACGTGGCCGCGCTGGCGGCCAGGTTCGAGCCGTACTCGGGCGAGCCCGGCCCGATCGTGGTGGCCGAGCCGCTCACCGAGGCGTTCTCGCGGGCCGCCGGGGTCCAGGGACTGGGCCGCACGCTGCAGAGCGCACGCGAACTCCGCGGCGCTGACTACGTCGGCTGGCCGGTGTCCTGGCTGGTCAACCGGATTTCCGGGCGCGATCCGACGCGCAGGCTCCGGCTCGGCAGACTGTGGAACGAGCTGCGCGGCATGTCAGCCGGGCCTGCCGACGCGCAGCGGGCCGAGATCGACAACGCGCTGACCGGCCTCGCTGACGAGCTTGCTCCGGCGGTGCCGCCGCCGTGGTCGATCAGTGTCCGGCAAGCCACCCGGTCGCACGCGGACGAGATCCCGGCCGCGCTGGGCACTGCCATCTCCGGGTCGCTTCCGGCCGAGAACGAGGTGACGCCCTGGTGGCGGCTGGTGGCCGGGTGGCAGGGCCTGCTGCTCGGCTGCGTGGCCGTTGGAATCGCCTGGATCGGCCTGATCCTCGCGTTCGGGGTGTTCCACGCCGCCGCCAAGCCGTCGGCCCTGGTCGGCAACGTGATGCTGCTGCCGTGGGTCGGGCTCATCATCGTGGCGCTGCTGGTACTCGGCTGGCTGACCGCCATCGGCAGCATGACCGCGGTGACGCGCGCCGCCGAGCGGGAACGCCAGCAGGCAGAGGAACGGATGCGCGCCGGGGTAGCCGACGTCATCGACCGGATGGTCGTGATCCCGGTGAAGCAGGAGCTGTCCGAGTACGCGCGGTTCTGCACCGAGCTGGAGACCGCCCAGATGCAGGGCTAATCGGGTACGGAAGGAATTCCCGGCCGCCGAGGTTGGATGTAATGTTGTAATTGCATCATCGGAGGCGGCATGACATCCCAGCCCGAGCTTGACGCCTACTCGCAGATCGTGACCGGCGTCGCGGCCCAGCTCACTCCCAAGGTCGCCAGCCTGCGGGTGCCCCGGCGGGGCGCGGGCAGGATGGGTGAGAGCCTCGGTTCCGGTGTGGTCTTCACCGGCGACGGCTTCCTGCTGACGAACGCGCACGTGGTCGGCAACGCGCAGGCGGGGACCGCCTCGTTCGCTGACGGCACCAACGTCCCGTTCACCGTGGTCGGCGCGGACCCGCTGTCTGACCTGGCGGTGCTCCGCTCGGCTGGCGAGACCCCGCCGCCCGCCGACCTCGGGGAGGCGGACGAGCTGAAGGTCGGGCAACTGGTGGTGGCGGTCGGGAACCCGCTCGGCCTGGCGGGCTCGGTGACCGCGGGCGTGGTCAGCGCGCTCGGCCGGTCGCTGCCCACCCGCAGCGGCGCGGCTGCCCGGATCGTCGAGGACGTCATCCAGACCGACGCCGCGCTGAACCCCGGCAATTCCGGCGGCGCGCTCGCCGACAGCCGGGCGCGGGTGGTGGGGATCAACACCGCGGTTGCCGGGGTGGGCCTGGGCCTGGCGGTTCCCATCAACGCGACGTCCCGCCGCATCATCTCGACGCTCATGCAGGACGGCAAGGTCAGGCGCGCCTACCTGGGGCTGGTGAGCGTGCCGGCCCCGCTTCCGGCCCCGCTGCGACAGCGGCTCGGCCGCTCCGCCGGGCTGCAAGTGGTCGAGGTGGTGCCCGGCGGGCCGGCCGCCCAGTCCGGGCTCCGGGCCGGTGACCTGCTCCTGACCGCGGCCGGCCAGCCGGTGACCCAGGCGCAGGACCTGCAACGCCTCATGTTCGCCGAGGCGATCGGGCGCCCGCTGGCCATCACCGTGATGCGGAACGGCGCGCTCGTAGACGTCATAGCCCAGCCGGCCGAGCTGATCGGCGCCTAGGCCCGCGCCCTGGCGGGCAGAGCCCGCCGGGCAACGCACGTGCCGGGCAGGCTCCACCACATCCCGCGCCCCGGCACGCCCGGGCACCACCCGCACCCAGCGCGCCCGGGCACCACCCG
>JAIRTY010000798.1 GCA_031254715.1 Nocardiopsaceae bacterium
CCGCTTCTCGAACAGGGTCAGCTCGAAGCTGGGGATCTGGATCGTCTTCTGGGCCGGGTTGCCGATGCTGGTCACGACCACGGTGCCGTGCTTGCGGACGGCAGCGAAGGCCGCCGCGATCACGTCCTCGGTCGCCACCCCGACCGTGATCAGGGCCTGGTCCGCGCCGACGCCCCGGGTCAGCTCGGTGATCAGCTCCTGGGCGGCGGCGGCGTCCGCCACCGTGTGGGTGGCCCCGAACTGCTCGGCCGTCTCCCGCTTGCCCGGCAGCGGGTCCACCGCCACGATGTTCTGCGCACCAGCGAACTTCGCGCCCTGGACCGCGTTCACGCCGACCCCGCCGACACCGTAGATCAGCGTGGTGTCGCCGGGCTGGACCTCGCCGTGGTTGACCGCCGTGCCGAAGCCGGTTGGCACGCCGCAGCCCACCAGCGCGGCCGTTTCCAGCGGCAGGTCATCGTCGATCTTGACGCAGGAATGCTCGGACACGGTGGCCCGCTGCGAGAACGTGCCGAGCAGGCACATCTGCCCGAAGTCGGTGCCGTCGCCGTGGAAGCGGAACGTGCCGTCCGGCAGGCAGTTGTCGTAGAGCAGCGCCCCGAGGTCACACAGGTTGCCCTGGCCGCGGGCGCAGAACCGGCAGTGGCCGCACACCGGCAGGAAGGAGCACACGATGTGGTCGCCCGGCTGAAGCCGGGTGACGCCCTCACCGGTCTGCTCGACTATCCCGGCGCCCTCGTGGCCGCCGACGATCGGGTACCGGACCGGGATGTCGCCGGTCCGCAGGTGCTCATCGGAGTGACACAGGCCGGAGGCGACGAAGCGCACCAGCACCTCGCCGGCCTTGGGCGGGTCGAGCTCGAGCTCGAGGATCTCGAAGTCCTTGCCGATGTCGCGGAGAACCGCCGCCTTGGTCTTCATCTGCTCTCCTCTGCCTGCCGGCCGCGGCACCGCTGGCGGGCGGCCGCGCCGTCGCGACCGTGCCCAGGCCGGGCGCGGGGCCGTCCCGGCTCTTGATCTGCCATCCTGCGCGGGCCCGGCCTGGGGGTCATTGTGGGCCGGACCAAGAATGCGGATACCCGATTGTGCCCAGCGGTCGTTCCCCGGACAACCCCGGCAGCGCCCCGGTTACCGGCAAACTCGGCCGGATCTCGTCATTGCTGGCTCATTCCGCGTCTTAGCTGATTGGCCTTCCGTCCGGTCAGGACGGGCTCGCGACCGGAACACCTGCCGCCTTGGCCGAGGCACACAGCCTCCCGTCGTAACAGACGAAGGCCGTAAGGCTCTCGCGCAGTTCGTGGGCGCACCAGCGCCTGGTAAGCAGTACGGCGGTCGTCTGCGCGGGAGGGGGCGGCGGCGCAGCGCAGTGCAGGCCGCTGAGTTCAGAACGGTGACATCTGGTCGAGGAGCCGGACGGCGAGGTCCACGATCTGCTCTGCTTTACCTTGGTCTTCCTGTACGTCATCCGGCGTCAATTCGGGTGTGTCGGCCGGAGGATACTCGGCCTCGTTGCGGCGTGTCCGCATGCGGTTGAAGCGGCGCAGGATCGATCCCATGGGCGGGTCAAGCTGTGCACGCACGGCCTCGACTGTGGCAAGGTGACCTCCCCGGTTGGTCGGCCGGAGCCCTTGATTCACGAGAACTGCTGCCAGGGCTTTCCTGGCCGCGTCATATGCGAGGGAATATCCGCCTGCCGGGTCTTCGGCACGCACACTCGCTGCCGAGGCCAGATGGTGACGGGCCTGAGCCAGCAGCCGGTCCGCTTGCTGCCGGCTCGCCGGAACCCGCTGCAGCTCACCGTTAGCCAGCATCTCCTCAATGGTGGCGCGGCCTTGCTCCCACCTCATGCGGGCGCCTCCCCGGAACCTGAGTCGTAGCCGCCTTCCCGCACGGACAGCTTCACCAGCGGACGGGTCCTGACCGAGAGCAGGAAAGGATCAGCCGGGTCGGGGTCGTGCCAGGTGCCGGGTTTCATGCGCCGGATATTGACCGGCCGCCGGAGCCGCACCTGCGCCCTCTCAGCGGTCTCGTCCAGATCGTCCATAGCAGGGCTGCCAACTACCAAGACGTCGACGTCCGCTGGTACCGGTCCCGGCTCGCCTTGGTACCGGGCGGCCCAAGAGCCGTAGATATACGCGTCTTCCACTCCTTCGACGCATTGGAGGAGTTCGGTCATGACTGGAAGCGGCCCGTAGGTGACGGCGAGCAAGTCCGTCAGCGGGCGGGCCAGCAGCGAATCGGCTGCCGCCCGGATCAGGCGCAGATTCCCGTGACGCCGGTCGCGGACGATCCCTGCCTGTGTCAACCGTGATGCCTCATGCTGGACGGCATTGACGCTGCTGTGGATCATACGGGCAGCGTCGGACAGGCTGTATTCCTGGTCAGGGTGCAAGAACAGGAGGGCGAGCAAGTCTCCGGCCACCTGGGACCGCAGTATCGGCAACAGGGGCGGGGGAGCTGATCTCATAAGTCTTGATTGTACTTCACATCTTAGCGGAACGTAGTCCAGGAGGCTCCCTCAGCGAGCCGGGCCGGGTGAACGCCCAGGCGGCCAGCAGCGCCGGGCAGTTGGCTGCGAGGTGCAGAAGCACCGGGGCGGCCAGGCTGGCCGAGCGCAGCCGCAGCCACGACAGCACCGCGCCGCCAGCAGCGGTCGCGGCGCAGCCCGCGGTGACGGCCGCCACCGCCCGGCCGCGGCCGGGTGCCAGCCGGTTGACGCGGAGCGCCTCGATGGTGGGGCGGATGTGCCAGACGCCGAACACCCCGCTGGCCACCGCGACGGCGGCAGTGTCGGGCATGACCCGGCGCAGGGCCGCCAGCAGCACCCCGCGGAAGGCGGTCTCCTCCCACAGCACGGTCCCGGCCGGGATGCGCACCAGCGCCTGGTAAGCGACATCCCGGCGGCTGAGGCCCGCGGCCCGCTGATCGCGCAGGACCGGCCGGGTCGCTGGCAGGGCGGCGGTGAGCAGCCAGCCACCGGCCATCGCGGCGGCGGCCGCCGAGCCAAGCCGCAGGCCCGCCGGCAGCGCGCCGGAGGCCAGGCCGAGGTCGGCGGGGGTCAGGCCGGCCAGGACGGCGGCCGGCACAGCGGCCCCGGTGGCGCAGGCGTTGACCGGTACGTACCGGCGCCGGTGCCAGCGCAGCGCGCCGAGGAGGTTGTTGTAGCCGGCCAGCACCGTGCCCGCCGCGACCGCGAAACCGATATCCCGCCGCCGGGCTGGCACAGGCCGCACCCCTCACCCGCCCGGCTGGACGAGGCCGGTCTCGTAGGCGAGTACGACCGCCTGGGTGCGGTCCCGCAGCCCCAGCTTCATGAGGATCCGGCTGACGTGGGTCTTCACGGTCTGCTCGGCGACCACCAGCTGGCCCGCGATCTCGGCGTTCGACAGGCCCCGCGCGACCAGGGCGAGCACCTCCGATTCGCGCTCGGTGAGCCCGTCCAGCTGCTGACGGCCCGGGCTGCGGGGCGCGCCCAGGCGGGCAAACTCCGCGATCAGCCGCCTGGTCACGCCCGGGGCGAGCAGCGCGTCGCCGGCCGCCACCAGCCGCACCGCCTCCGCCAGTTCCCGGGCGGAGGCGTCCTTGAGCAGGAACCCGCTGGCACCGGCCCGCAGCGCCTCATACACGTAGTCGTCCAGGTCGAACGTGGTCAGCACGAGCACCTTGGGCGGGTCAGGCAGCGCGCTGATCGCCCGGGTCGCCTGCAGGCCGTCGAGCACCGGCATCCGGACGTCCATCAGGATCACGTCCGGGCCCAGCTCGGTGGCGCAGGCGATCGCCTCCTGGCCGTTCGTGGCCTCCCCGGCCACCTCGATGTCGGGCTGGGCGTTCAGCAGCACCGAGAAGCCCGACCGCACCATTCCCTGGTCATCGGCGACCACGACGCGGATGGTCACGAGCGGCCCTCCGCCGTGGTGGTGCCGGGGATGCCGGCGGCGGTACCCCCGCCGGCGCCGTCCGCGCCCTCCGCCCGGCCCGCGCCCTCCGCCCGGTCCGCGCC
>JAIRTY010000004.1 GCA_031254715.1 Nocardiopsaceae bacterium
CGGCCGGGCAATGCGGCCCCGGCTTCGGCACTCACCCCGACCACGATCCGGGCCGGCGCCGCCCGCAGCGCGCCGAAGTCGTGCTGATAGGCCGGGCAGGACGGCATGTTGAGCCCGACCAGCGGATCGTCGCGGGAGCCGTCGTCCGCGGCCGGCAGCCCGAAACTGGCGGGATCGGGCGCGGGCCGGCTGGCGAAGTCCGCCGGGAGCGGTCCCTCGACGCTGACGAGCGCGAGGAACTTCGCCATCGCCGGGCCGAGGCCGCTGCGCTCGTAGGTCTCGCGGATGTCCGCGCAGGCGGCCAGCACCTGTTCGCGGTCAGGCAGTTCCTGGGCGGCCGGCGGCTCGTGCGCCACCAGCGTCCTGACCTGCTCGGGGTGGCTGGCCACCAGGACCAGCGCGTTGACCGCGCCGCCGCTGGTGGCGAACATGTCCACCGGCCCGGCGGCGACCGCCGTGATGAGCCGGTGCAGGTCGCCGGCATGCTCCTCGGGCGGGCTCTCGGTGGCGTCGTCGGTGCGCTTGCTGCGCCCCGCTCCCCGGGGGTCGAAAGTCACCACGGTGCGGTCGGCGAAATGCCCCGCCAGGGTGGCGAATCCGGCGGCGGTCATCGGCGACCCGAAGAGCAGCAGCGGCGGCTCGGTGCTCGCGTCGTTGCTGCGGACGTCGTAGTGCAGCACGGCGCCCGGCGCGTCCAGGGCGTGCGTGGCCGGCTCAGTCATTGGGAAGCCTCCCTGCCGGGCGGGGTCTGTGCCGGTACTGACCGGCGCCGGGACCGGAACTCATCGGCCCGCCCACAGCTGCATCAGCTGCGCGGGGCTGATATTGCCGCCGCTGCAGACGACCGCCACGTTGCGGCCGGCGAACCGGTCCCGGTCAGCCAGCACCGCCGCCAGCGCGGCCGCGCCGGCCGGCTCGGTCAGGCTGTGCGTCTTCTCGATCATCACCCGGGTCGCGTTCGTCAGCTCATCCTCGGAGACCAGTATGAAGTCGTCGAGCAGCCGCCACAGGATCCGCTGCGGCAGCTCGAACGCGGTCCGGGTCGCCAGCCCCTCCGCGAGCGTGCCGCTGACGTCCTCCACCAGGGCGCGGGCTTGCCACGAGCGGTAGGCGGCCGGCGCGGCCGCAGCCTGGACCCCGATCACCTCGATGGCCGGCCGCACCGCCTTGGCCACGATGCACGCGCCGGCGGCCCCGCTGCCGCCGCCCACTGGGACCACGATCACCTCGGTGTCCGGCCGCTCCGCCAGGATCTCCAGGGTGGAGGTGGCGACGCCGGCGATGAGGGCGGGCTCGTTGCCCGAATGGATGTAGCGGTAGCCGTCCCTGGCCGCCAGCTGCTGGCAGTGCTCGCGCGCGTCGTCGAAATCGCTGCCGTGGCCGATGACCTCGGCGCCGAGCGCCCGCATCGACTCCACCTTCACCGGGTTGGCCTGTTCCGGCACGCAGACCAGCGCCCGCACGCCGAACAGGTCCGCCGCGAACGCGACCGACTGGCCGTGGTTGCCGGTGGAGGCGGCGATGACGCCCCGGCGGCGGTCATCCGGGCTCAGCTGGCTGATCAGGTTGACGCCGCCGCGGACCTTGAAGGCGCCGACCGGCTGGTGGTTCTCGTGCTTGACCCGCAGCTGCGCGCCGGCCAGCGCGTCCAGCGCGGGGTAGCGGTAGAGGGGGGTCGGGCGGAGGTAGGGCGCGATCCGCTCGCGGGCCGCGAGCACGTCGGCGAGATCGGGGACGGCGAGTTCGCTCATGTCCCGTGTGTATCACCAGGCCCGCCGTCCTCGACGGTGATGCCCAGGCTGTCGGCCAGCAGCGGGGCCATCAGGGCCAGCTGGGCGGGGGTCACGATGGCGCCGCGCAGCGCGCCGGGATCGATGAGGAGGCCGAGCTCGGCGCCGCGCAGGTCGACGGCGTCCATCCGGACCCGGGTGAGGTTGGTCCTGGTCAGCGTGCAGCCGGGGAACGTGACGCGGGTGAGGCCCGCGCCGGAGAAGTCCACGTCGCGCAGCAGGCAGCGGTCGAAAACCACGTCGGTCAGCTCGGCTTCCCGGAAGTTCACGGAGTCGAGCTTGCACTGCCGGAAGGCCACCCCCCGCAGCCGCGCCCCGAACGCCTCCGCTCCGGCCAGGGCGCTCTCGCTGATGACCGTCCCGGTCCAGCCGGTTTCCGCGAGCCCGGTCGCGGTCAGCCGGACGTCGGCCAGCCAGCAGTCGGTGAACTGTGCCCGCCGCAGCTGCCCGTCCTGGAACGACACGTGGGTGAACGCGCATTCCAGGAAGCGGCTGCCCGCCGCGTCCGCTCCGGCCAGGGTGAGCTGGTCGAAGCGGGCGGTGTCATACCCCTCGGCGGGCGCCAGCGGGCCCGGGTGGCCTGCCAGCGCGGCGGCGAACGGGAGGTCGGCCAGTTCGCGCCACCCGGCGCGGGCTGCGCGCCTGCTCACGCGGCCGTCCAGGCCTGGCTGCGCTCCCACAGCGCCGCCGCCAGCTCCGGGGTCGCGGCGGTGGCCGGCTGCCGTTCCCGGCAGTTGTCGTAGTAGCGGCCGCTGACGCTCGCCAGTTCCGGCTCGGTGGCGCAGTACACCGGCGTGCGCGCGCCCTGCTCGGTGGACAGCATCCGGAGCGTCAGCAGCGGGCGCACCGGCCACGGCACGCGCCGCCAGATGTCGGAGGCGACCACGCCCGGGTGCAGGGCATAGGTGGTCACGCCCCGGCCGCCGGCCCGGCGGGCCAGCTCCATGCTGAACAGCACGTTGCTCAGCTTGGACACCGCGTACTCGCGCATGCCGGTCACGCTGCGGGTGGGCCGCTGCAGGGCGGCGAAGTCGATGCCGCGGGCCTGGTAGTGGGCATCGCTGGCGACCGTGACCACCCGCGACGGGGCGCTCGCCGCCAGGCAGCCGAGCAGGGCACCGGTCAGCGCGAAGTGACCGAGATGGTTGACGCCGAAGGCGAGCTCGAACCCGTCGGCGGTCAGGCCCCGCTGCCCGCCCACCCCGGCGTTGTTGAGCAGCACGTGCAGCGGCAGGCCCAGGCCGAGGAACTCGTCCGCGCACCGCCGCACCGACGCCAGGTCGGCCAGGTCGAGCGACAGGTACCGGACCGCGGGGTTGCCGGTCTCGGCCGCGACGGCGGCGGCCGCCGCCTGGCCGCGGCCGGCCGAGCGGCAGCCGAGGAACACCTGCCCGCCCCGGCTGGCGAACTGCCGGGCGGCGGCCAGGCCGATGCCCGTGTTCCCGCCGGTTACCAGTAAGGTCCGCCCCGCCAGATCGCCGTCAGCAGCCACGGGAGACACCCTAACCCGGGGGAGAAGAGTTACCGGAGCTCGCCGGCGGCCAGCCGCTCAAGCAGCCCGCTGCGCCACGTCTCGGCCTGCTTGACCTGGTTGAACGTGAACAGGTGCAAGCCCTCAACGTTCGCCCCGGACGCGGTCAGGGCGGGTGCCGCCCGGCTCAGGAAGCGCTCCGGCCGCCAGCCGCCTGGCACTCCGAGCCGCAGGAACCACTCCACGTGCCTGGTCAGGAACCGGGCCGACTCGGCGGCTCCGGCCCGGGCGGCCATCCGCAGCAGCCGCGCCTGGTCCACCGGCCCCGCCAGCCCGGCGAACAGCGGCAGCGTCACGCCCCGGGCCCGGACCCGGCCGATCCACCCGGCCAGCACCGCCGGGTCGAAGCAGAGGTTGCTCACGATGTAGGAGGCGTACCGGCGCTTGTCCCACATGGCCTGGATGGTGACGTCGTCGGCGATCAGCGGGTGGCGCTCCGGATAGCCGGTGATCCCGGTCCGGCCGAACGGGCGCCCCATCTCAGCCAGCCGCTCCAGCAGGGACAGCGAGCTGTGGAACCGCCCGGCGGGCGGGTCGGCGTCGCCGGCCGGAACGAATACGTCCCCCACCCCGGCCGCGCGCAGCCGTGCCACCAGTTCCGCCAGGTGCGCGTCGTCCCGCACCAGCCGCGCGGACAGGTGCGGGACGAGCCGGTAGCCGCGGGCGGCCAGCTGCTCGGCCAGGGCGATGGTCGGTTCCAGGCCCCGGGCGGGCGACGCGGTCACGGTGACGGTCATCCCGGCCGGGACCCACTCGGTGACCGCGTCCGCCACGCCGGCGGCCGGGAACACCTCGTACCGGGGCCGCTCGAGCAGCGCCGCGACGGCGGGCAGCCCGGCCGGCCCGCGCCGGTTCACGGCCCGGGGACGGCGCCGGCCAGCCGTTCCAGTTCGCGCTCCAGCCGGCCGGTGCCGGTGCGCACCACCGTGAGCGGGAGCCCGAACATCGCTGCGATCTGGCGCGCCGCCGCATCCAGGGCCGGGTCGGGGGCCTGGGCCAGCCAGACCAGCCGCCGGTAGTGGCCGAAGTAGTCCGGCCACAGGCCGGGGTGGCGGTCAAGGCCGAGGCCTGCCAGCACGGTCCGGCGGAAGGTACGCACCAGGTAGTCGGTGAGCAGGTAGGTGCCGGGCTCGGCGGCGAACGCGTCCGCCACCCGCTCCGGCCCCGCCAGCACGTCGTAGCAGTGCAGCCCGGGCAGCCGCCGCAGCCCGAGCCGGCCGCACAGTTCGTCCAGCGCCCCGTAGCTGCCGCAGTCGGCGTAGGCCAGCGCCACCCGCCGGCCGCGCGCCAGCGCCGCCCGGGCCAGCCGCTCGGCGGCGGGCGCGATCAGCGCCGGGCGGTTGTGCAGCGGCGCTGGCAGGCAGTGCAGTTCGAGCTGCCAGCCGCGGCGGGCGGCGAGCTGGCGGATGTGCCCGGCCAGCGCCCCGCACGCGATCACGGTGAGGCCAGGGCTGGCCTCAGTGCTGGCCCGGGGGGACGACCCCCCCACACCCCCCCGCTCACTCCGGGAAGGGCAACTGCTCGACGAAGCGGTCGTTGAAGCCGTCCCGGTCGGAGAGCTCGACATACCTCACCTCCTCCAGCAGCGCCAGCCCCCCCGCCCGCTCCCGCACCGACAGCAGCGCCATCTTGGCGCCCTCGCCGGCCACGTTGCCCGCGCTCACCACCCGCAGCACCGGCAGCCGGGGCACCAGGCCGAGCCGGATCGCGCTGGCGGGCGACAGGTAGCTGCCGAACGAGCCGGCCAGCAGCACCTGCTGCACGTCGCGCTCGGCCAGCCCCGCCTCCGCCAGCAGTTCCCGCCAGCCGGTGGCGATGGCAGCCTTCGCGAACTGCAGCTCGCGGATGTCCCGCTGGGACAGGAACACCGCGCGCTCCGCGTCGCCGGGCTCGCCCAGCCAGTGCAGCACGAACACCCGCTCCTCGCCGAGCCAGGTCAGCCGCCCGGCCAGCCCCGGCGCCAGCCCGGCCGCCCGGGCCGGGTCGGCCAGCCGCCCGGACCGGTCCAGCAGCCCGGTCTCGACCAGCCCGGTCACCGCGTCCACCAGCCCGGAACCGCACAGGCCGGCCGGCTCGGTGTCGCCGATGACCGTCAGCTCGAGCCCGTCCGGCGACATGGTGACGGCCTCGATGGCGCCGTCGGCGGCCCGCATCCCGCACCGGATGGCCGCGCCCTCGAACGCCGGCCCGGCCGGGGCCGCGGTGGCCAGCAGCCATTCGGCGTTGCCGAGCACGATCTCGCAGTTCGTGCCGATGTCGATGAACAGCCGGGTGCGCTGGTCGCGGTCCATCCCCGCCGCCAGCAGCCCGGCCGTGATGTCCCCGCCCGCGTAGGCGCCGAACGCCGGGAACACCACCGCCCGCGCCCGCGGGTGCACGGCCAGGCCCAGGTCGGCGGCGAGCACCTCCGGCAGCAGCCGGGACGCCAGGATGAACGGCGCCACCCCGAGCG
>JAIRTY010000107.1 GCA_031254715.1 Nocardiopsaceae bacterium
CGGCCGGCGCGGCGGCCAGCGCCTCGGCGAGCACGGCCGGCGTCTCGCCCTGACCGGCGGCCGGTACCTCGCCGGGACCGGCCGGCGGCGGGGCCGCGAACCTGCGCAGGCCACCCCCGCCGCCTCCGCCGGTCCGTGCTGTCTCGGGGGGACGCCCCCCCCGCACCCCCCCGGTCATGTGCCCACCGCCGCCGGCACGGCCACCCGCACGCCCTGGCTGTCGGACAGCAGCGGCAGCGGGTCGAGGTGGCGGTCCGGGTCATCCAGGCCGCGGCCGGCCCGGGTGACGTCGTAGCTGGCACCACACTCGCAGGTGAGGGTCTCGCGCTCGAGCCGGCCAGGGCCGAGCGAAGCGCCGCACGCCGGGCAGGCGTCCCGGTAGGCGTACAGCGTCCCGCGGACCGCGCACAGCAGCACCGGCAGCCCGGCGGCGGTCGCGGTGACCGGCCGGGAACTGGGCGGCCCGATGTCCGGCAGGGTGACCCACGGGCTGGACCCGGCCGCGGCCTCCTCGGCCGCGCCCGGGCGGGGGCCGATCTGGAGCAGCGACGGGCCTGGCGGTGCTTCGGTCACCCCCTCGACCGACACCTCGGTCACCTCGGGGGCGGCCTCGGTGACCGCGCCCTCGATGGCCAGCTTCACGGTGACGGCCGAGGACGGGCAGCCGTGGCAGTTCCCCTCCAGCTTGAGCCGTGCGACGCCGTCGGTGACGCCCAGGTACCGCACGTCACCCGCGTGCGACCCGAGGTAGGGCCGGACCTGGTCGAGCGCCCGCTGGATGCGGGCGTCGACGTCGAGCGGATGCAGGTCGTGCAGCAGCAGCAGGCTCTCCACCAGCGGGTCCTCGGTCAGCCGGGCCAGCAAGCCGGCGCCCGCCTGGCCTTCGGCCTGCAGCGTGGCGACGACCTGCCGGAGCCCGTCTCCGTACAGCCCGACCAGCAGCCGTACCAGTTCCTCGGCGGTCGCGGCCGTGTCGCCGCCCGCGGCCCGCAGCCGGGCCAGGAGGCTCTCGACCTGATCGCCGGCCTGCTGGACCCGGCTCATCAGGTACCCAGCGTGACCGCCGCCAGCGGCGAATGGGTGAGATTGAGTTTCTTGCCGTTGCCCAGGTACATGTGGACGCCACACGGCAGGCACGGGTCGAAGCTGCGCACCGCCCGCATGATGTCGATGCCCTTGAACGAGTCGGGCGGGTTCTCCTCGAAGATCGGCGTGTTCTGCACCGCGTCCTCGTACGGGCCCGGGGTGCCGAAGCTGTCGCGGACGCTGGCGTTCCACGGCGTCGGCGGGTACGGGTGGTAGTTCGCGATCTTGCCGTCCCTGATCACCATGTGGTGCGACAGCACGCCGCGCACGGCCTCAGTGAAGCCGCAGCTGTTGGCCTCGTCAGGGACCGTGAACGGCTCCCAGGTCTTGGTGTTGCCGGCCCGGATCTCGGCCAGCGACTTCTCCACGAAGTGGAGCGCGGCGGCGGCGCAGTAGGCCTGGAAGTAGGTGCGCGCCCGGTCCCGCTCGATGGCGTTCGAGAGCGGCGCCCCCTTCTTGTCCACCGGGATCTTCCACTCGAAGGTGACCTCCGGCCGCGACACGGTGCGGGGCAGGTTGATCTGCACGCTCTGGCCGGTGGACTTGACGTAGCCGCCGATGTCGACCAGGCCGCCGAGCGCGGTCGCCCACAGCCGGGCGATCGGGCCGCCGCCGGTGTCGGCAGCGAGATGGTTTTCGCCGTCGTACCAGCGCGGCGACATGACCCAGCTGTACTGGCTGTCGAAGTCGCGCTTGGCCGGCCGCGGGATCGTGTGCTGGTTCCAGGGGTGCCGCCGGTCGACCGGGTTGCCCAGCGGGTCCCTGGTGACGAACATCTCCTGGTCTTCCCAGTCCTCGTAGTAGGAGCTGCCGAGCAGGATCCGGATCCCGAGGTTGATCTCGACCAGGTCGTTCGTGAGCAGCTGCCCGTCCCTGATGACCCCGGGGGACACGAACATCTTGCGGCCCCAGTCGGTCATGTGGTCGTACCGGAAGTCGCAGTGCTCGGGGTCGTTCAGGCTGCCCCAGCAGACCATGTCGGCCCGGCGGCGGCCCACTTCCTCGTACCCGGGCAGCGCCTCGTAGAAGAAGTCGAACAGGTCGTCATGCATCGGCACGACGCGCTTCATGAACTCGACGTAGCGCATCAGCCGGGTGAGGTAGTCGGTGAACAGTTGGACGGTGGCGGTGGTGCCGACGCCGCCCGGGTAGAGCGTGGAGGGGTGCACGTGGCGGCCCTCCATGAGGCAGAACATCTCCCGGGTGGACCGGCTGACCTGCAGCGCCTCCCGGTAGAACTCGCCCTCGAGCGGGTTCAGCGAGCGCATGATGTCGCCGATGGTCCGGTATCCGTGGTCGGCCGCGTGCGGCGCCTCGGTGGCGTTCGCCTGCTCCAGCACGCCGGGGTTGGTCTCCCGCACCATCCGCTCGCAGAAGTCCACCCCAACCAGGTTCTCCTGGAAGATGTTGTGGTCGAACATGTACTCGGCGGCCTCGCCCAGGTTGATGATCCACTCGCCCAGGTGCGGCGGCCGGACCCCGTAGGCCATGTTCTGGTTGTAGACCGAGCAGGTGGCGTGGTTGTCGCCGCAGATCCCGCAGATACGGCTGGTGATGAAGTGCGCGTCGCGCGGGTCCTTGCCCTTCATGAAGATGCTGTAGCCGCGGAAGATCGAGGATGTGCTGTGACACTCGACCACGCGCTTCTGCTTGAAGTCGAGCTTGGTGTAGATGCCCAGGCTGCCCACGATCCTCGTGATCGGGTCCCATGCCATCTCGACAATGCCGGTGTCCTCGGCCGTCGTCATCGCTGATACCTCTCCCTCGCTGGAGCTGTCTGCATGCTTACGGCGGCCTCGGTCACCAGGTCTTCTGGTAGCCCGTGAGCAGCTCGCCGCCCTTGCGGCGCCACTTCGGCTCTTCGTCGGCCGTCTTGGCGGTGAAGCTGCGCAGCGTCCGGATCACCGTCCCGTACATGCTGCTGGCAGCGGTCGAGACCTTCGATCCCGGCGGCTCGTCCATGAACGGCATGAACTTGTCCGGGAAGCCGGGCATGGTGCACGCGATGCAGATGCCACCGACGTTCGGGCATCCGCCCACCCCGTTGATCCAGCCCCGCTTGGGCACGTTGCACTTCACCACCGGGCCCCAGCAACCGAGCTTCACCAGGCACTTCTCGGAGCCATACTCGGTGGCGAAGTCGCCCTGCTCGTAGTAGCCGGCCCGGTCGCAGCCCTCGTGGACGGTCGCGCCGAACAGCCAGGTCGGCCGCAGCGCCTCGTCCAGCGGGATCATCGGCGCCGCGCCGGCCACCTGGTAGAGCAGGTACAGGATGGTCTCGGACAGGTTGTCCGGGTGGATCGGGCAGCCGGGCACGCACACGATCGGCAGCCCGGCCTTCGAGCGCCAGTCCCAGCCGAGGTAGTCAGGCACGCCCATGGCGCCGGTCGGGTTGCCCGCCATCGCGTGGATGCCGCCGTAGGTCGCGCAGGTGCCGACGGCAAGGACCGCCGTGGCCTTCGGGGCGAGCCGGTCCAGCCACTCGTTGGTGGTCATCGGCTGGCCGGTGGCCGGGTTGTTGCCGAACCCGCACCAGTAGCCCTCCTCCTTGATCGCCTCGTTCGGGATCGATCCCTCGACCACCAGCACGAACGGCTCGAGTTCGCCTCGGTCGGCCTTGTGCCACCACTCGATGAACGTGTCGGCGCCGGTCTCCGGGCCGCACTCGTAGTCGATCAGCGGCCAGTGCACGGCGATCTTCGGGAGCCCGGGCAGCGCTCCCAGCGCGATCTCCTCGATGCTCGGCTGGGTGGCGGCGGTCAGCGCGACCGAGTCGCCGTCACAGCCGAGCCCGCCGTTCATCCAGAGGATGTGGACCACGGGCTCCGCGGTCTCCGGCGCTGATTCGGCACTGCTGTCTGTGCGTGTGGCCATTACTGGGCCACCTCCTCGCTGCTGGTTCGGCCGCAGGCGGCCGGGGCGGCTCGTGCCGGACGGTGCCAGGTGCCGTCATCGTAGACCCGTCGCGGGCAGTGAACAAGACTGAACAGTCGGATGCCGGACAGATTTGTCCGGCCCGGCCTTCCCCCGCGGGCGACCATCGGTGACGGAACCGCTGGCCGCGGGCATGACACTTGCGGGGGCTGATTAGCCACTTAGCTCCCCCATCGAATAACCTTGGCGGAACCCCGCAACGCCGCGGCAGCCCCCCCAGTCGCAGGCGACACCCAGGGAGAGAGACCAGGTGGCCGAGCCCGTTCCCGGTCCCGCCGTGGAACCGATCGAAGTCACGCCGGTCGTGGTGCTGTTCCAGGAATTCCCCGCCCGGCCCTCTTCCATCCCCGATATCCGCGATTTCGTGCGGCGCTGCCTGGCCGAATCCCCCCTCACCGAGGAGGGGAACCGGGAGGTCAGCGAGACTGTTTTCCGGGCCCTGCTGGACGCGGCGGGCCCGACCGGGTCGATCCACGTGGCGTTCCGTATCTTCCCCGAGCACGTCGAGGTCGACGTGCTCCACTCCGACACTCCGGTCGGCCGGTACGCGCCGGGCGAGCCGGACAGCGTCCGGTCCACCGCCAGTGCCGGCCGCGCCTCGGCCGGCCCGCTCACCGCCGTCCCGGGCGCGGCAACGCCGGGCGCGCCTGACGCCCCCGACGCGCCGGCCGGTCAGCCGCAGCCAGCTGGTCATGGACACCCCGATCACGCCGCGAACTTCGCTGACTGGATGTCGACAGCGCTGCGCCGGGAGGGCCTCACCCAGGAAGCCGCGGCCCGGTTGCTCGGCGTGTCGGTGAAGACCGTGAGCAGGTGGGTGGGCGGCACCACCGAGCCGCGGCTGAAGGACCTGCGCCGGATCCGGGAAGTGTTCGGAGACGTGCCGCTCCGTTAAGCCTCAGTTAAGCCTCAGAGCCGGGCGAATCCGGCGGTTCACGTCATAACTGTCCGGTCAAGCTACTAGACGTCCCCCCAGAACAGTCCTACGGTGCTGTCATGTCCGTTGAGTCAGGGCACTACCGGCTTGGGCCCGGCGACGGCCGGCTCGTACTGCGCACGTTCAGGGACGGGCTGGCCGCCAGGGCCGGCCACGACCTCACGATCGAGGCCACCCGCTGGTCGGGGGACCTCACGGTCGGCGCCGACGAGGCCCCGTCCGGCCTGGACGTCCGCATCGAGATGGGCTCGCTGGTGGTGCGCGAGGGCAGCGGAGGCGTGAAACCGCTGACCGACCGGGACCGCCGCGAGATCGCCGTGATCGCGCGCAAGGTGCTGACCGCCGACCGGCATCCGGAGGCCAGCTTCACTGCCAGCGGCTTCGACCGTGACGCCGGAGGCTGGCAGGTCACCGGCTCGCTGACGCTGGCCGGCCGGACCCGGCCGCTCCGGCTGCGGATCGCCGAGCCCCGCCCTGAGCACTATCAGCTCACCGCCTCGGTGCTGCAGTCGGACTTCGGCATCAAGCCCTACACCGGGTTCATGGGAGCACTGCGGGTCAGGGACGCGGTAGACATCGAGGCTGAGGGCGCCCTGCCGGCACCGGACGGGGCGGTGACGGCTGACGGCGAGGCGGGCGGCGCGTCATGACTGACCGCGCCGAAGCGGTGCGCCTGCTGGAATCGCGGGCCGCGCCGTCGGCCGCGCTGGCGGACCAGGCGGGCGCGATCGCCGACACGTGCCATGCCATGGCGGTCCGCTTCCACCAGGGCGGCAAGCTGATCGTGTTCGGCACCGGCGGCCCCAGCACCGACGCCCAGCACGTGGCGGTGGAGTTCGTGCACCCGGTGATCGTGGGCAAGCGCGCGCTCCCCGCCATCTCGCTGACCACTGACATCGCGACCGTGACCGGGACCGCGGAACGGGATGGCATCAGCGAGATCTTCGCGCACCAGATCCGCTATCTCGCCGCGCCGGCCGACATGGCACTCGGGATCAGCTCGGACGGGAACTCCCCCAGCGTGCTGGGCGGCCTCGCAGCCGCCAGGGCCGGCGGCCTGCTGACGATCGCGCTGACGGGCGGGGACGGCGGCCAGATCGCGGCGAGCCGGGCGGCCGAGCACGTGCTGCTGGCCCCGTCGCCCGATCCCCGGATCGTCAAGGAACTGCAAGTCACCCTGTATCACGTGCTCTGGGAACTGGTGCACGTGTTCTTCGAGCAGCCAGGAGTGCTGGCACCGGGGGTGGTGGCATGAACATGACCGGCGGGCCTGGCCGCGAATGCCACGGCGACGTCTGCATCACCTGCTCCGATACCGCGGTCGAGGTCACCGTGCGGCGGCTGCTGCCCGGCGGGCTCGCCATCGTGGACACCGGCCAGGGAACCGAGGAAGAGGTCAGCGTGGCGCTGGTGACCGCCAGTCCGGGTGACCGGATCCTGGTCCATGCCGCCGAGGCCATCGGCGTGGTGGGAGCTGACTGACGATGGCGCAGCCGCAACCAGGGACTCCGGCCGCGATGGAGGCGCTCTACCCGTTCCTCTACGCCAGCAGCAGTGACCTGCCCGCCGTGCTGGCGCAGGTGCGCGAGTCCACAGTGGCCAAGACCCTGGAGATCGCGCAGCTCCGGCAGGTCATCTGCGAACGCGAGGCCGAGCGGCTCGCCGCCTGCGCGGAGGCGGCCGCGGCCAGGTTCGCGGCCGGCGGGCGGCTGCTGGCGTTCGGCAACGGCGGCAGCGCTACCGACGCCCAGCAGCTCGCCACCCTGTTCCTGAACCCCGGCCCGGCCACCCGCCCGCTGCCTGCGTACGCGCTGGGCAGCGACACCTCGGTGGTCACCGCGCTGTGCAACGACATCGGCGTCGAGGTGGTGTTCGCGCGCCAGATCGCGGCCTTCGGCACCTCCGACGACATCGCCGTCGGGCTGTCGACCAGCGGGAACTCCGAGAATCTGGTGCGCGCGTTCGAGGAGGCCAGCCGGCGGGGGATGCTGACCGTCGGGCTGGCTGGCTACGAGGGCGGCAAGATGGCCGAACTGGACAGCATCGACTACCTGTTCGTGGCCCCGTCCGCCTCCGTGCACCGGATCCAGGAGGCGCAGACCACGATCTACCAGGTGCTGTGGGAGCTCACCAGCGGCGCGCTGGCCTGGCTGGAAGGCCAGCGGGCATGACGGGGCGGATGCTGGTCGCCGGGGTGGGGAACATCTTCCTCGGGGACGACGGCTTCGGGGTCGAGGTCGCGCGGCGGCTCGCCGAGGCCGGCCTGCCGGACTGGGTCCGGGTCGCCGACTACGGCACCAGCGGCATGCACCTGGCCTACGACATGGCCGAGGGGTACGACACCACGGTGCTGGTGGACGCCGCGCCGCGGGGCGGGACCCCGGGCACGGTCACGGTGCTGGAGGTGGACCCCGAGCACCGCCGCGACCTCGCTGCCGCCGGGCCGCTCGCGGACAGCCGCCTGTTCGACGCCCACGGCATGCAACCGGACATGGTGCTGGGGGTGCTGGACATGCTCGGTGCCAAGGCGGGCCGGATCCTGGTGGTGTGCTGCGAGCCGGCCAGCACCGGCTACCGGATCGGGCTCAGCGAGCCGGTGACGGCGGCCGTGGACGAGGCCGTCCGGATCGTCACCGGCCTGGTAGCAGCGGCGGACGCGGCGCGTCAGCCGATCGACAAGTAAAGGGGTGTCCCATGTGCCTCGGCATACCCGGCGAGGTCATCGAGCGTCTGGAGGAGCAGCCCGACCTGGCGCGGGTGAGCGTGAGCGGAGTGCGGCGGGTGATCAACGTCGGCCTGCTCGCAGACGATCCGCCCGACCCGGGTGAATGGGTGCTCATCCACGTCGGCTTCGCGCTGTCGAAGATCGACGAGGACGAGGCCGCGGCGGCAATGGAGTTCCTGGAGGGAATCGGCCAGGCCTACGCCGACGAGCTGGAAGCCCTGGCCGATTCGCGGATCGAGTGACGGGAGGCCCCGCTGATGCGGTTCGTCGATGAGTTCCGGGACGCAGACAAGGCCCACGCGCTCGCCGCGAAGATCGCGGCCCTGTGCGAGCCGGGACGCCAGTACAAGATCATGGAGGTGTGCGGCGGCCACACCCACACCATCTACAAGCACGGCCTGGAGGATTACCTGCCGGAGTCGATCACGCTGGTGCACGGCCCCGGCTGCCCGGTCTGCGTGATCCCGATGGGCCGGGTGGACGATGCCATCCACCTGGCGTCGCAGCCGGACGTGATCATGACCTCGTTCGGCGACATGATGCGGGTGCCCGGCAGCCAGGGCTCGTTCTTCGACGCCAAGGCGGCGGGCACCGACATCCGGATGGTCTACTCCCCGCTCGACTCGCTCAAGATCGCCCGCAAGAATCCCGATAAGCGGGTGGTCTTCATGGCGATCGGCTTCGAGACGACCGCTCCCTCCACGGCCATGACCGTGCTGCGTGCCGCCGCCGAGGGGATCGAGAACTTCTCGGTCTTCTGCAACCACGTCACGATCGTGCCCGCGATCAAGGCCATCCTGGACTCCCCCGACCTGCGGCTCGACGGCTTCCTCGGCCCGGGGCACGTGTCCACGGTGATCGGCTGCCGCCCGTACGAGTTCATCGCCCGCGACTACGGCAGGCCGGTCGTGGTGGCCGGGTTCGAGCCGCTGGACATCCTGCAGTCCATCTACCAGCTGATGCTGCAGCTCGCCGAGGGCCGCGCGGAGATCGAGAACCAGTACTCGCGGGTGGTCCCGTGGAACGGCAACCTGGTGGCGCTGCAGGCCATCGGCCAGACCATGGAACTGCGGCCCTACTTCGAGTGGCGCGGGCTCGGCTTCATCTCCCACTCGGCCCTGAAGATGAGCGAGCAGTACGCGGCGTTCGACGCCGAGCTGCTGTTCAAGGTGCCCGGCGTCCGGGTGGCCGACCCCAAGGCCTGCCAGTGCGGCGAGGTGCTCAAGGGCGTCCTCAAGCCGTGGGAGTGCAAGGTGTTCGGGACCGCCTGCACGCCGGAGACCCCGATCGGCACCTGCATGGTGTCGCCCGAGGGCGCGTGCGCTGCCTACTACAACTTCGGCCGGATGAACCGGGAACGGGTGGCCGAGGCGGCGGAGGTGAGCCGCGGATGACAACGGGATCCACCGGCGGCTGGATCGCCGAGGCACTGCGCGAGCACGACCACGCCAGCGAGCAGGAGCCGGAAGTCCAGCCGGAGCAGCGGCCCAGCCCCCGCGGCCGGCGCGAGCTGCCGATCGCCGACCGGGAACAGCAGGTGCTCGACCGCATCGACCGGGCCCGCCGCCGCCGCGCGCGGGTCAGGGAAGAGCGGATCACGATGTCGCACGGCGCGGGCGGCAAGGCGACCCAGACCCTGATCGAGGCGGTTTTCCTGGACGCGTTCGGCAACCCGCTGCTGGCGGAGCTTGAGGACGCGGCCCGGCTGGCCGTCGGCGGTGCCAGGCTCGCGCTCACCACCGACTCGTTCGTGGTCTCGCCGCTGTTCTTCCCCGGCGGCGACATCGGTGACCTGGCGGTCAACGGGACCGTCAACGACCTCGCCGTGTCCGGCGCCACCCCTCTGTACCTGTCGGCCGGTTTCATCCTGGAGGAAGGGTTCCCGGTCGCCGACCTGACCCGGATCACCGCCTCCATGCGCGAGGCCGCGGCGGCCGCCGGGGTGCAGGTCGTCACCGGCGACACCAAGGTGGTGGAGCGGGGCAAGGCCGACGGCTGCTACATCAACACCGCCGGGGTCGGCCTCCTGGAGCGGGACGTGCCGCTCGGCGTGGCGCAGGCCCGGCCGGGCGACGCGATCATCGTCTCCGGGCCGGTCGGCGATCACGGCGTCACCATCATGCTGGCCCGGGGCGAGCTGGACATCGAGTCGGACGTGGAGTCCGACACAGCGCCGCTGGCCGGGCTGGTGGCGGCCCTGCTGGACGCGGTTCCCGGGGTCCGCGCGATGCGCGACGCCACCCGCGGCGGGGTGGCCACGATCCTCAACGAGATCGCCAAGGCGGCCGACGTCGGGGTGGTGGTGTCCGAGGACGACATCCCGGTCAGGGACGAGGTGCGCGGCGCCGCCGAGCTGCTGGGAATCGATCCGATGTACGTGGCCTGCGAGGGACGGCTGGTCGCGGTGGTGGACGGGGCGGCCGCCGAGCAGGCGGTGGCAGCGCTGCGGTCGCACCCGCTCGGCGCCGAGGCCACGGTCGTCGGCCGGATCACGGCCGAGCAGCCAGGCCTGGTCCGGCTCAAGACCGCCTTCGGCGGCACCCGCATCGTCGACTTGCTGGTCGGTGACCCGCTGCCGCGGATCTGCTGAGCAGAAAGACGCCCGCAGCATGCACGAGCTGGCCATCGCGCAGGGGATCATCGACACGGTGACCGACCGGCTGCCCGGCAGCCGGGTCAGCCTGGTGTCGCTCGAGATCGGGCCGCTGTCCGGGGTGGTGGCCGATGCGCTGCTGTTCTGCTTCGACCTGGCTACGGAGGGCACCGGGCTGGCCGGCGCCCGGCTGGAGATCAGCGAGCAGCCCGCCCGCTGCCGCTGCCGGGAGTGCGGGAGCGAGTTCTCGCCGGACGGGCCGATCCTGCTCTGCCCGTGCGGGAGCGCGGACGCCGAGGTCCTGTCCGGTCAGGACCTGCGGATCACCGCGGTGAAGGTGGCGGCCTGAGATGTGCGGGACATGCGGCTGCGGGGACGGGTACCGGCTCGACGGCGAGCTGCGGCACGAGCACCAGGGACACGACCACGCCGGGCATGAGCATGTGGGACACGAGCACGCCGGCGGCGAGCACGCGCACGAGACGGCGGGCGGCGGCCAGACGGTGCTGCTGCAGGAAAAGGTGCTGGCCAAGAACGACGCGCTGGCGGCGGGCAACCGGGAGTGG
>JAIRTY010000151.1 GCA_031254715.1 Nocardiopsaceae bacterium
CGACTGGGTCACGGCCGGCGCCCTGCCCGTCATCGACCCCGCCACCGAGGACCCGATCGCTGACGTCGCCAACGGCACGCCTGACGACGCGCTGGACGCCGTGGCGGCTGCCCACCGGGCGCTGCCAGGCTGGGCGGCCACGCCGCCCCGGCAGCGGGGCGAGTGCCTGCGGCGCGCCTGGGCGCTGATGACCGAGCGGGCCGAGGCGATCGCCCGGCTGATGGTGCTCGAGAACGGGAAGGCACTGCGCGACGCCCGGGCCGAGGTCACCTACGCGGCCGAGTTCTTCCGCTGGTACGCCGAGGAGGCGGTGCGGATCGACGGCGGGCTGGCCACCGCCCCGGCCGGGACCAACAAGATCCTCGTGCTGCGGCAGCCGGTCGGCGTCAGCGTCCTGGTCACGCCGTGGAACTTCCCGGCAGCCATGGCCACCCGCAAGATCGGGCCCGCGCTCGCGGCCGGGTGCACCATCGTGCTCAAGCCGGCCAAGGAGACGCCGCTGTGCGCGCTGGCGGTGGCGGGCATCCTGCGCGAGGCCGGGGTGCCGGACGGGGTGGTCAACGTGGTCACCACGGCCACGGCCGGACCGGTGGTAGCGGCCATGCTGGCCGATCCGCGGGTCCGCAAGCTCTCGTTCACCGGCTCCACCGAGATCGGCCGGGTGCTGCTGCGGACGGCCGCGGACACGGTCACGAACTGCTCGATGGAACTGGGGGGCAACGCCCCGTTCATCATCTTCGAGGACGCGGACATGGACGCGGCGATCGAGGGCGCGTTCCTGGCCAAGATGCGCAACGGCGGCGAGGCGTGCACCGCCGCCAACCGGTTCTACGTGCACGAGCAGGTCGCCGACGAGTTCACGGCCCGGTTCGCTGAGCGGCTGGGCAAGCTGGCGGTCGGGCCCGGCCTGGACGACGGCACCGACCTGGGCCCGCTGGTCAACTCCGACACCCGGAGCAAGGTGGCCACCCTGGTGGAGGAGTCGGCCGGCAGCGGCGCGCAGGTGGTGACCGGCGGCCGGGCGCCCGACCGGCGGGGCTTCTTCTACCTGCCGACCGTGCTGGGCAACGTGGCGCCGGATGCCGGGATCCTGGACACCGAGATCTTCGGCCCGGTCGCCCCTGTGGTGCGCTTCAGCGACGAGGCCGATGCGATCAGGTGGGCCAACGACACCGAGTACGGCCTGGTCACTTACGTCTACACCGGCGACCTGCGGCGCGCGCTGCGGGTATCGGAGGCGCTGGAGACCGGGATGGTCGGCATCAACCGGGGGCTGGTATCCGACCCGGCGGCCCCGTTCGGGGGCGTGAAGCAGTCCGGGATCGGGCGGGAAGGCGGCCACGACGGGCTGCTGGAGTTTACCGAGACGAAGTACGTGGCAGTCGATTGGTGACGGGCCCGCCGGACGGCGGGAGCTGACGCTAGCTCGTGGTTGACTGGGGGCACCATGGATCGCCGCATCTTCGGGCTTGAGAACGAGTACGGCGTTACCTGCACGTTCCGGGGCAGCAGGCGGCTGTCACCGGACGAGGTGGCGCGGTACCTGTTCCGCCGCGTTGTCTCCTGGGGCCGCAGCAGCAACGTGTTCCTGCGCAACGGCGCCCGGCTCTACCTGGACGTCGGCAGCCATCCCGAGTACGCGACCCCGGAGTGCGACAACATCACCGACCTGGTGATCCATGACAAGGCCGGGGAGCGGATCCTGGAGGGCCTGCTGGTCGACGCCGACCGGCGGCTGCGCGAGGAGGGCATCGCCGGCGACATCTACCTGTTCAAGAACAACACCGACTCGGCCGGCAACTCCTACGGCTGTCACGAGAACTACCTGGTCGGCCGGCACGGGGAGTTCGGGCGGCTGGCCGACATCCTGATCCCGTTCCTGGTCACCCGGCAGGTCATCTGCGGCGCCGGCAAGGTGCTGCAGACGCCGCGGGGGGCGGTGTATTGCGTCAGCCAGCGGGCCGAGCACATCTGGGAGGGCGTTTCCTCGGCAACGACCCGTTCCCGTCCCATCATCAATACCAGGGACGAGCCGCACTCGGACGCGGAGCGGTTCCGGCGCCTGCACGTGATCGTCGGCGATTCCAACATGAGCGAGACCACCACCCTGCTCAAGGTCGGCGCCACCGACCTGGTGCTGCGGATGGTGGAGGCCGGGACCGTGATGCGGGACCTCACCCTGGAGAACCCGATCCGGGCGATCCGCGACGTCAGCCACGACATGACCGGGCAGCGCCGGGTCCGGCTGGCGAACGGGCGGGAGGCCAGCGCGCTGGACATCCAGC
Source organism: Nocardiopsaceae bacterium (assembly GCA_031254715.1). Classification (GTDB taxonomy): domain Bacteria; phylum Actinomycetota; class Actinomycetes; order Streptosporangiales; family Streptosporangiaceae; genus JAIRTY01. Next base: position 2,286 of record JAIRTY010000151.1, read on the forward strand.
GCGAGTACCTGGCCAAGGCGCAGGACTTCACCGGCCGCCGGGGCGCCGACACCACCACCAAGCAGGTGCTCGACCTGTGGGAGCGGGCGCTGACGGCGGTCGAGACGCAGAACCTGGACCTGGTGGCGCGGGAGATCGACTGGGTGACCAAGCTCCAGCTCATCGAGCGCTACCGGCGCAAGCACGACCTGCCGCTGTCGTCGCCCCGGGTGGCCCAGCTCGACCTCGCCTACCACGACGTGCACCGGGGCCGTGGCCTGTACTACCTGCTGCAGCGGCGCGGCTCGGTGGACCGGGTGGCGCGGGACATCGACATCTTCGAGGCCAAGTCGGTGCCGCCGCAGACCACCAGGGCGCGGCTGCGGGGCGAGTTCATCCGGCGTGCCCAGGAGCGCCGCCGGGATTTCACCGTGGATTGGGTCCATCTCAAGCTGAACGACCAGGCGCAGCGGACGGTCCTGTGCAAGGACCCGTTCCGGTCGGTGGACGAGCGGGTGGAGAAGCTGATCGCCGGGATGTAGCTGCCTTGCGGTGCGGGTAGGCTCGCCAACCATGCGACGTATCGGGCTGATAACCATCCCGCTGATCGCCGTGGCGGCGGTGGCGGGGTGCTCCTCTTCTTCCTCCTCATCGTCTTCGGGCGGGGCGGACGCCAAGGTGGCCGCTTCCGGGTCGTTCGGCGCCTCGCCGGCGGTCAAAATCCCTGCCGCCAAGTCGGACGGGCGCCTCGCCGTCAAGACGCTGATCCGCGGCAGCGGGCCCGCCATGACCAAGGCCGACTCGTTCGTCGGCAACTACGTGGCCTACATCTGGAGCGGGTCCGGGCACAAGCTCGCCCAGGACACGTTCAAGACCAAGACCCCGCAGCTGTTCGCCGGCAAGGCGCTGCTCCCCGGGCTGTCGAAGGGCCTGATCGGGCAGAAGATGGGCAGCCGGGTGCTCATCGTCATCCCGCCCGCCGACGGGTACGGCAAGGCCGGCAACCCGCGGGCCGGGGTGAAGGGCACCGACACCCTGGTGTTCGTGGTGGACATGCTCAAGGAGTTCAGTGACTCCGCCGGGGCCTCGGGCGCCAAGGTGTCCAGCGGCGGCGGCAGCCTCCCGACCGTGAAGACGGGCTCGGCCGGCAGCGCCCCGACTATCAAGGTGCCGTCGGGCAAGCCGCCGTCCTCCCTGGTCGCCAAGACCCTGCTGCGCGGCGGCGGTCCGGCGATCAAGAAGGGCGACACGTATTACAAAAAAGGGCTGTATGATGCGGCGTTGGAGCAGTACATGA
>JAIRTY010000183.1 GCA_031254715.1 Nocardiopsaceae bacterium
CGGCCGGCCCGCCTGGTCCAGGCGGCCCGTGCCCGCCCGGTCCCGGGACATGTCACCTGATCAAGCCCCTATCTGCATCAAGTAAGGTGAAACGCGACTCTGCAACGGAATGGCGGGGCCGATTTCTGGTAACACCCTTCCTGGGACACGGCGGATTCAGTCAGAGGGTGGGGACATGCGCTTCCGGGCGCTGATAGCGATCGACCTCGGCACCGTCAACACGCTGGTGTGGGTCGCCGGCCGGGGACTGACACTGGAAGAGCCGACCGCGATCGCGCTGGACCGGGGCACCGGCCAGGTGGCGGCCGTCGGCCAGGAAGCGGACGCCCTGGCGGGCAAGGAAGCCCAGGACGTCGAGGTCGTGTTCCCGCTCCGGGACGGGGTCGTGGCCGATCTCGACGCGACCGCGGCGATGCTGCACGGCTTCCTGCGCCGGGCGCTGCCGCGCCGGGGGCTGCTCCGCCCCGCCGCGGTGGTCTGCGTGCCCAGCGGCGCGACCTGGGTGGAGCGCCGGGCGGTCGCGGCGGCCGCCGAGGCCCGCCGCCCGCGCTGCCAGGTCGAGCTGGTCGACGAGCCGGTAGCGGCGGCCACTGGGTCCGGGGTTGATCTGTCCGGCGGAGCCGGCGCGTTCATCGTGGACGTGGGCGGCGGGACGACGGAGATCGCGGTGGTGGCCGGCACGAGGGTGGCGCGCTCCCGGTCGCTGCGGCTCGGTGGGAATGCCATGGACGCGGCGATCGCCCACACCGTCCAGGAGGAACTGGGACTGGTGCTTGGCCGCAACGCGACCCGGCGGCTGAAGATGACCCTCGGCCTCACCGGCGGCGCCAACGGCTGGGCGGAGGCGGTCGGAGTGGACGCCGTGCACCGGGCGCCCAAGACCGAGCGTGTCCCCGGGTACCTGGTGGCGGCCGCGCTCGAGCCGACCGTCGCGAAGATCGCCGACACGGTCCAGGAGATGCTCACCGACATCCCGCCCGACCTCGCCGAGGACGTGGTCGAGGGGAAGGTCATGCTGTCCGGGGGCGGCGCCTTGCTGCCCGGCCTGGCGAGCCGGATCGAGGCCACGGCGGGCATCGGCACCCTGGTGGTGGACGACCCGCTGCGCTGCGTGCTGCGGGGGGCCGCGGAGATCATCTCCCGCGACGGCGGCCGGAAGGCGGCGACGACCGCCGGTAAGCACCAGCACGCCGCCCGCTGAGCCGGGCCGCCGGGTCGGCCGTCCGGCCCGCCGCCCGCTGCGTCAGGCCAGCGGCCGGTTACGCCACCAGGGCGCAGGACACGTCGTTGGCCCCGCCGTCGACCCGGTGCACCACGATCGCGTGGATCCCGTCCGGGATGTCCACGCCATGCGTGCTGTCATAACCGAGCTTCAGGTCCACGCTGCCCTTGTTGCTGCGGGTGTCGACGCGGATCTGAGCGGCCATGTTGGAGAAGAACCGGACGGATTTGGTGCCGTTCGGCAGCGCGACCGGGGTCCGTGCCCCCTGGCCCTTGTTCAGCAGCATGGGCTCCTCCTGCAGTCTGGGTCGCGGCCGGGGGGCGGACCGGCCGAAGAAGTCCGTGTGGAGCACGCTCTCGTCGATCTTGGTGCCGTTCACCCCGGGCGCGTTGTTCCGCCACTGGGTGCCGTCACACGCGGGGACCCCGGGGAAGGCGCAGGTCGCCGGGCCGCAGATGTGCGCGTGACCGTTGTAGTGGGCCGACCACAGGCGGTAGGACGAGCGGGCGAGCCCGGCGCGGTGCAGGGTGGTGCTGACCGTTCCCATCGTCGACGCCGAGGCGTACAGCACCGGCCGGCTGATGCCGCGCCCGTGCTGGCGGCGCACCCAGGCCGGTGCCTGGCCCGGGCTGGCGTCGCCGGTCTCGATGTCCAGGCACTCGGCGTCGCCGCTGGCGAACACCGCGATCGACAGCAGGTGCGCGTGGCCGCGGAACCTTGCCGCCAGCGCGTGGTAGGTCTTGAACGCGCCGTCGACGTACCCGGCATAGGCGTCGGCGCCGGCAGGGAGGTTGGCGACCGTGACGCTGTCCAGCATCCGCAAAGTCACGGGTGACAACCTTACTTCCAGGTGCCGCGGACGGCGGCCAAAGTACGGTGAACCGGGAGGGATGTCATGCCGGCCTGGATCTGTGCCACGTGCGGGAACCACTATCCGGACACCGGCGAGCCGCCGCCGGCCTGCGTCATCTGCGCGGACGAGCGGCAGTGGGTGCCATCGTCGGGCCAGCGGTGGACCACGCTCGCCGATCTGTCAGCGGCCGGGCACCGCAGCGACGTGCGCGAGATCGAGCCGGGCCTGACCGGCATCGGCGCCGACCCGCCGGTGGCGATCGGCCAGCGCGGGCTGCTGGTCCGCACCGGCGAGGGGAACCTGCTGTGGGACCCGCCCGGATTCCTCGACGAGGCGGCGGTCAGCGCGGTCCGCGAGGCCGGCGGGCTGCGGGCGGTCACCGCCAGCCACCCTCACTTCTATGGCTCGATGGTCGAGTGGAGCCGCGCGTTCGGCGCCGAGATCCTGCTCGCCGACGCCGACGCCGGCTGGCTGACCCGGCCGGAGGCGGCGGTGACGACCTGGTCGGGCACGCTGCCGGTGCTGCCCGGGGTGACCCTGGTCCAGTGCGGCGGGCACTTCCCCGGCAGCGCCGTGGTGCACTGGGCGGACGGCGCGGACGGCGGCGGCGCGCTGCTCACCGGTGACACGATCTTCGTCACCCCGGGCGAGGACCGGGTGACGTTCGTGTGGAGCGCGCCGAACCGGCTTCCGCTGCCGGAACGGGCCGTGCGGGGGGTAATCGACGCGGTGCGGCCATACCCGTTCGAGCGGATCTACGGCGGCTGGTGGACACCGGTGCTGCGGCGGGACGCCCGGCAGGTGCTGGCGGCGTCCGCGGAGCGCTACATCGAGTTCCTGCGCGGCGAGGTGCCGGTGGACGGCGGCGGCTAGCCGCGCGTCCCGCGGCGAGGGACCGGCGCGGCAGGGCTCCGCGAAGGCCGCAATCCGCCTACAGTGGCCGGGTGGCAACCCCCGGCCCCGGTTCCAGCCCGGCCAGCGCGGCCGACGTGTTGCGCCGGGTGTTCGGCTACCGGGAGTTCCGGGACGGCCAGGCCGAGATCATCGACCACGTGATCGCGGGCCAGGACGCGCTCGTCCTGATGCCGACCGGCAGCGGCAAGTCACTCTGCTACCAGGTCCCGGCGCTGGTCAGGGACGGCACCGCGGTCGTCGTCTCGCCGCTGATCGCGCTCATGCAGGACCAGGTGGACGCGCTCGCCGCGCTCGGCGTCCGGGCCGGGTTCCTCAACTCCAGCCAGGACCCGGCGCAGCGGCGCGAGGTCGAGGCCGCCTTCATCGCCGGGCAGCTCGACCTGCTCTACCTGGCACCGGAACGGCTGCGCGCCGAGGCCGCGCTGTCCCTGCTCGCCCGCGGCACGATCGCCCTGTTCGCCATCGACGAGGCGCACTGCGTCTCGCAGTGGGGCCATGATTTCCGGCCCGACTACCTGGCACT
>JAIRTY010000195.1 GCA_031254715.1 Nocardiopsaceae bacterium
GCACCAGGTTGGCGGCGACCGCCACGCTCAGGGCAATCACCTTCAGCCGGGGCCGGTTGCCTGTCCGGAGAATTAATCGCCAGCGCCGTCGTGACATGTATCCCACTCCCCTTCCCTCATTGCCAGCGACAGCCCGCTGGCAGAAGACGTGCTGCTATGAGCGCACAGCTGTGCTGCGTGATCGGTGAGCTGATGGAGGCACCGGGCGGCCCCAGGCCCGGCGGCCTGGCATCCGGTGCGAGCTGATAACGCGGTGGGCAGGCGGATAACGCGGTGGGCGGGCGGATAACGCGCCGGCGGTGATCCCGCCAGCAGCCCCGGGCAGGGAACGCCGGTGAGCGAGGGCGGGGAACTCTTTCCTGGCCACGGTTTCCTCCGATGCTGATGCTCATGACATCGGGCGGCTCGCGCTACCGCGGGCGACGTCGGAAAGAGGTGGGGAAAACCTTTTCTCCGTAACGCTAAATCGCGCTGTCGCCGCCTGTCAATGGACCCCGCGGGGAGCCTCGCAGCGGACCCGGGCGACGGACCCGCCGCGCACCCAGCGTGCCGCAGGGCCCTGCCGGGCCGGCTCGCCGACGGGCTGGCCAGCCGCCGCGCGCCGCCGGGAAACCCCGGCGGTCGTCAGAGGTCCGGGATACCCAGGTCGAGGTTGGGCCGGTCGATTGCGCCGTCCACTGCCAGGATCTTGCCCGTCAGGTAGGCGGAAGCGGGTGCTCCCGGAGCCAGGCCGCTGCCCTCGCCCGCGAGGCCCGGGACAGCCACGCGTCCTCGATCAACTCGGTCAGCTCTGCCAGGCTGAGCTGACCGATCCGGCTGGCCCGCACCAGCACCGACGGGTGGCCGTCGAAGTGCGAGGTGGTGAAGAACGGCGAGGAAGGATCCTGGATCAGCGCCTGCTTGTCGGCTTCGTCCGGTACCCAGAACATGATCACGTCCGGGTAGCGCTGGCCCGTCTCCGGATCGGTGGCGTCGGGACGGGGATTGCGGAAGAAGATGAACGACTTGCCGCCCACCATGTAAATGGGCTTGCCCCGGGTCCCGGGCTCGGCCTTGACGCCGGGCATGCGCGAGGCCAGTTCGTGCACATCGCCGACCCTGGCGCGACGCGACTTCCCCGGCATGACAGCAGGGTAGGCGCCCGGCGGCGGCCCCGCCTTCATGGTCCCGGCCCGGGTGGCGAAGGTCCTTCTAATATTAGCTTTGGTATCTAACGCTTTGATAGCTATGCTTCTGTGGAGACCAGCGAGACCCACCGGAGGCATGACATGACCCAGGCGCAGCAAGGCACCCCGGCACCCGCACCCTCCGCGCCCGCCGCGTCCGCCGCCCGGCTGGCCGCTCTGCGCGGCAACTGCATGGGGGCGGCGGTGCTGTTCATCATCCAGCTGGCGCTCGGCATGGGCCTCAACCTGTTCGTCACCCTGCCCGAGCACGGCTCCTTCTTCGGCACCGTCTCCGGCTCTGCCGTGCTCATCGCGCACGTGGTTGTAGCGCTGCTGCTGCTCGGGGCAGCGGGGAGCGCACTCGTCCGGGCGATCCGGGCCAGGCGGGCGATCGTGTACACCTCCCTCGGGCTGGCCGCGGTCCTGGCCGCCGGGATCGCCGGCTCGTCGTTCGTGGCCAGCGCGGCGGACGGTGCATCGTTCGGCATGGCGCTGGCCACCGCCGTCGGGATGTTCTGCTATCTGGCCGCGGTCTTCACCCTCCGCTGACCGGTTCGCCTCCCCGGCCCGCGCTCTCGGCGCCGGCGACTGCGCCCGCTCGCCGGTCAGCGGCCGCACCGCCCGGCGCCCGCGGCGGCAGGTACAGGCTGAGGGCCGTCGCCAGGGCCAGCAGCTTCGAGATCACGTTCATCGCGATGGGAAACGGGGCGGACGGATAGGAGAATCCGGCGAGGCTCCAGGCCGCGAAGACCACGAGCATCGACCCGAAGAGGAAGAACGTCACCCTGGAGAGCCGCACCATCGGTGAGAGCGGGAGGAACGACAGCGCGGTGATCTCCACCAGGAACAGGGGCAGGAAGAAGAGCGCCCGGTACAGCCCCGGATAAGGGAGGATCGGCGGATAGGTGCGGGCCATCACCAGCAGGTCGAATGGCAGCTCGAAGATCATCGGCGCGGCCATCACGGCGATCACACCGCCCGGCAGGGTCGCCTTCCAGCCGTGCTTGCTGGTGATCACGATGATGAAGAAGACGATGCCGGCTCCGATCAGGGTGACCGGGGTGATCGGATCCGACGGCGCGCCCCTGATCAGATTCTCCTGCTGCATTTGCGTCGCGTAGACCGTGACGCAGGCCCCGAAGATCACCAGCGCCATCAGCAAGACGACGATCATGAACGTCACGGTCGCGCGTCCGGGCCACCTTCTCGTCCGGGCAGGCATCGGCATCCGCGCTCCCGCCAGCACCACGCAGGCTGCGACGGCCAGCAGGACGACGGCTAGCCAGATCCGCGCACTGCCGCCGTAGCTCAGCCACGTGTATCGCGCCATGCCCTGATTCTCCGCCGGTCCAGGTCGAATGTCCCCTCGGCACGGCTCAGGTGGCTAGCTCTGCTGCGCCGGGGCGGCGACCGCCCGCAGCGACGCAGATTTCCTTGATCATGTGTGATCAGGAGGGTCGCCGCCCGACCGATTCCACATGATCAAGCCAAGGCACAGGCGGCCTCCGCTGGCCGGGCGGTGCGGCCGGGTGATGCGGCCGGCTCACTGGCCCGCGAACGCCCCGTCGCCCGCCCGGGGATCTGCCGCCCCGGTCAGCATGCCATCGGCGGTGACCCGGATCGCCTGTGCGTGGCCGAAAGTCTGATCACCCGGCGGGCTCTGGATCACTTCGTAGCCGCGGGCTTGCAGCCCCGGCGCCCACGACGGCGGAGCGCCGTG
>JAIRTY010000261.1 GCA_031254715.1 Nocardiopsaceae bacterium
CACGACGCCCTTCCGATCTAGCGAGCTGGGCAAGTACAACCTCGACACCAACGAAGGCCAGCTCGGCGCGCTGGACGCCGCCGCGCCGATCGTGGCCCGGATCAAGGACCGGGGCCTGCGCGACCGGTACGCGGTCAGCCTGGACCGGTGGCTGGGCCTGATGGACGAGCAGTTCGTGCTGGAGCGGATCCGCGCCGCCGGTCACGGCCGTGGCAACGGCGCCGCGCCGCAGCGAGCCGTGCCCGCGCGGAGAGGTGCCGGCGGGCCATCGGGGTCCGGCGTGTCCCCCGGGGTCCGGGGTGTCGCCCGGGGCGCGGACAGCCCCGCGGTGCTGCGGCCGGGAGAAGGCCTGGGGCAGCGGGCCGGCGTGGCCGCCACGCCGGCCACGGGCGATGCCCGTTCGGAATCTCCTGACCCCCGGGGGCCTGCCGCGGCGGAAACGGAGCGGTACGACCTCGCCAGCCCGGTGATCCTGCTCGAACGGGAGGCGCTCAAGCTGGCGGTGCAGCGACCGGCGCTGTGCGGGCCGGAGTTCGACGCCCTGGGCGAGGGCGTGTTCACGGCGGCGCGGCACGAAGCGGTGTCCGCGCTGATCGTCGCCTGCGGCGGGACGGCGGCCGCTGGCAGTGTCCGGGAGTGGGCAGCCCGGCTCCGGGACCAGGCGCCCGACGACGCCGTCCGGAGCTTCGTCACGCAGCTTGCGGTGGAGCCGATGCGGGTACCGAAGGCGGACGGCGAGCCGGACGCCCGGTACGCCTCGGCGGTGCTCGCCCGGGTGGAGGAACTGGCGGTGAGCCGCCGGATCGCGGCGGCCAAGGCGCGGCTGCAGCGGATGAGCCCGGTCGAGGAACAGGGCTTCAACCGGCTGTTCGGCGACCTGATCGCGCTGGAGCAGCAGCGCAAGGTGCTGGTCGAGCGGGCCGCGGGCGCGCTCTGACTTTCCGGGCCGGTCGCCGCGCTCAAGGGCTGACCGCCCGGGCGCGTTAGGGACGGCAGTAACACCTCTACGGCCGGGGTCCGGGAGTTCTCTGTGTGTGGCGGAGCCCCCGCCGTCGCGGCATCTGCGCTGGTGACGCAGGCAATGTCCGGTGTTACTGACCGCAAGGTGACAAAATTAGGCCCCCCGTAACCTGGGGTTCCTAGCGCACACTGGTCCTCGTGACCTTCACGTTACTTCGCAGCCAGCAGCGCGGCGATCAGATGGCGGAACTGGTCGCTCAGGCCCGGGAACGGGGCGCTATCGCAGTTGCCGATATCTCGGCCGCACTTGACGGAACTGATCTCTCGGCCGAGGCCGTCGACGGCGTGGTGCGGATGCTCGTCGACGAGGGCATCGACATCCTGGAAGCCCCCGAGGAACCCGAGGAGCTGGTCCGTCCTGGCAGACCGGCCGACGACGGCCGCCGCGCCGCCACCAGCGACCTGGTGCGCATCTACCTGCGCGAGATCGGGCGCGTCCCGCTGCTGACGGCGGAAGACGAGGTGGAGCTGGCCAAGTCGATCGAGGCTGGGCTGTTCGCGGAGGAGAAGCGCCGCGGCGGCTTCCCCTGCCTCGGCGCGGGCACCGATGAGCTCGCCGTGCTGGCGGCCGAGGGCCTGCGCGCCAAGCAGCGCCTGATCGAGGCCAACCTCCGGCTGGTGGTGTCCATCGCCAAGCGCTACATCGGGCGCGGCCTGGTCTTCCTCGACCTGATCCAGGAGGGGAACCTGGGCCTGATCCGGGCGGTGGAGAAGTTCGACTACACCAAGGGCTACAAGTTCTCCACCTACGCGACCTGGTGGATCCGGCAGGCCATCACCCGGGCCATCGCCGACCAGGCCCGCACCATCCGGATCCCGGTGCACATGGTCGAGACCATCAACAAGATGGCGCGGGTGCAGCGGCAACTGCACCAGCGGCTGGGCCGCGAGGCCTCGCCGGCCGAGATCGGCGCCGAGATGGGGCTGACCGCCGAACGTGTCGCGGAGATCCAGCGGATCGCCCAGGAGCCGGTCTCGCTGCAGTCACCCATCGGCGAGGAAGACTCCGACCTGGGCGACTTCATCGAGGACACCGACGCCGTGGTGCCGATGGAGGCGGCCGCCTTCATCATGCTGCAGGAACAGCTCGAGGAGATCCTGCACAGCCTGTCCGGCCGGGAGCAGAAGATCATCCAGCTGCGGTTCGGCCTCACCGACGGCCATCCGCGCACGCTGGAAGAGGTCGGCCGGGAGTTCGGGGTCACCAGGGAGCGGATCCGCCAGATCGAGTCCAAGACGCTCGCCAAGCTCCGCCACCCCAGCCGGGCCCAGCTGCTGCGCGAATACCTCGGCTGACGCGCCCGGCCCTGCGGAGCGCCCAGGCCTGAGGCCCCGGGTGCCCGGCGGAAATTCAGGTGCCAGGCCAGTCCCGGCTGCATACGCTGGCCGTCATGGTGCCAGCAAGCCATCTGCTCGCCTTTGCCGCTGTGCTCACGGTCATCATCGCCGTGCCGGGGCCGAGCGTGGTGTTCACGGTCAGCCGGGCGCTGACGGCCGGCCGCCGGCCGGCTCTGTTCACGGTGGCCGGGAACGCGGTCGGCGTGTACGTCCAGGTGATCGCGGTCGCGTTCGGGGTGGGCGAGCTGGTCGAGCGGTCGGCGCAGGCGTTCACCGCGGTGAAGCTGGCCGGCGCCGCCTACCTGGTCTACCTGGGCGTGCAGGCGATCCGGCACCGGCGGTCGATGGCCGAGGCGCTGGCCGCGCGGGCAGCACCGGTGACGGCTGCCCGGGCGCTGCGCGATGGCGTGGTGGTGGGGGCGACGAACCCCAAGACGATCGTGTTCTTCGTGACCGCGTTGCCGGAGTTCGTCAGCCCCACGGCCGGTGACCTGCCCCGGCAGATGCTGATCCTGGGCCTGCTGTTCCCGGTGATCGCACTGCTGCTGGACAGCATGTGGGCAGTTGGCGCCGGCACGGCCCGGCAGTGGCTGGCCGCCTCACCGCGGCGGCTGGCGCTCGTCGGTGGCACCGGCGGCCTGGTGATGATCGGGGTGGGCGCCAGCCTGGCCGTGACCGGCCGCAAGGACTAGCCCGAGGATCAGCCCTGGGGCGGCCCTTCCGGGCGCTGCCACGGCGCGGTCCCGCCTGCCTGCGGCCCTGGGGTGCTGCTGTCACCGCCCGGGCCAGACCGGTACGGCGGCGGCTGCCCGGGCGGAGGCTGCCCCGGCGGCTGACCGGGTGGCGGCTGCGGCGGAGCGGGCGGCGGCATTCCTGGCCCGCCCGGTGGGCCAGGCGGCGGCGACCCCGGGCCTCCCGGTGGCGGGCTCCACGGGCCTCCCGGTGGCGGGCCGCCAGGACCTCCCGGCGGCCCTCCCGGGCCTCCGGGTGGCGGGGCTCCCGGACCCCCCGGCCAGCCAGCCCCCGCCGCCGCAGGCGTCCACTGGCCCGCGTGGGCAGCGTTCAGCCGGTAGTAGATGAGCGTGACCACCAGCGCCAGGAACGGCGTGAACAGGGTCCCGGCCACGACGTCGGCGATGAGGTTCCGCGCCAGTATCGGCAGCGCGAACAGGATTATCGAGAGCACGATCTCGAACGCGATCCGGATCAGGAACACGAGCACGTACGTGCCGAACACGTGCCACGCGTAGCCCCGCACCGTCCGCCAGCTGCGGCTGAACGATTCGAAGATCCCGGCTTCGCCGATCATGATGGACGGCACGATCAGTGACCAGAACGTCAGCAGGATCAGGCCAGGAACGATCAGCAGGATGAATCCGATACCAATGCCGATAGCGGCCAGGATGGACGCGGCCGCGACCGGGAGCAGGTAGGGGACAGCGGCCTTGATGGTCTGGCCGAGGTCCATGTCCACCCGGCCGTCCCTGACGTCCTGCACCGCCTTGACCAGCGCCGCATACACCAGGAAGGTCGCCACCAGCGAGATGATCCAGGACACCGAGCGACCGGCAGCGCCGCCGAACCCGTCGAGCAGGCCGACGAGAACCGCCGCGATCACGTAGATAATGAATGAGATGATCAGGAAATGCGCGGCATACCGTTTGTATAGCTGCCAGGCCTCGCCCAGCACCCCCGTGAGTGGGCTCATGAGATCATGCTAAATGGCGGCCTCGGCCTGCCGGGAGAGCGACTCCCTGCCAGGCCGATTCGGCCCACGGCCCGCTAAGTCTTGCGGTGCCGCTCGTGTGGTGGCATGTGCGGATGCCCGTCGGTGGACGGGCCACCGTCATTGTTGGCCCGGTGCCCGCCCGGCATGTACCCGCTGGCCTTGCTCTTGGCTGCGTTGGCCATGCGCGGCACCCGGTCCGACATCCGGTCCTTGGCGGCCCGGGCGATCCCGGCCGCCTGTGCCTGCGCTGTCGCGGCTGCTTGCTGGAAAGCCGGGCTGTCGGCCGTCTTCCGCGCCAGCCGCGCTATCTGCTCGTAGCGTTCCCGCCCGGCCCTGGCTCCGAGCACGAAGCCGACGGCCAGCCCGGCCAGGAAAATCGTCCGGTACCGCATGGTGGGACCTCTCTCACACCTGAGTGAACCTGCTGGCTTGACTTCCCCCTGATAACCGTACGTACTCCTACTGGCCTCCTGCCGGACAGCCTGGCCTCCTGCCGGACAGCACCAATCCGGGTCGGCGGAGCGGACAGGAACGGTCTCGCGTGGGCTACCCTTACCCCCGGTGGGAAGCGGAAGTCCGGTACGTCCGGTAACCGCAATCCTGCCATCGATCCCGCGTAGCTCAATCGGCAGAGCGTCCGGCTGTTAACCGGCAGGTTCCGTGTTCGAATCACGGCGCGGGAGCGAAAAGCCCTGGTGAGGGGCATAGCTCGGACATACTTGCGCATGTACTCGCCTCGCGACCCTGGCAACTACTCGCTCAGCTTTCTCTCTAGGCATTCATCTGCGGGAGCAAGCATGCCGTGCTGTGCCACCTTCTCGTCGGCCTCGGACGGCCCTGCCTTCTGGACAAGTCGGGTCCGTCGGGTGCGAGCCGCGCCAGAATTCCATGGTCATCTTACGGGCGCCCGAAGATGTCGTGTGTGCCGATTCTCCGCCAGACCACGTGCGCCTGGCCCGGTACCCGCGGCTGACCATAGTGGAAGGTCGCCCGGCCATCGGGTGCCCAGGTCATTTCGTAGACTCCGCGGGCACCCTGGACGCCTTTCACCCCGGAGCCCCTGCCTGAATGTGCCGCCCCGCTGGAGATCCCCGGCGAACTGGCGGACCGACGCCAGGAACGCCGCCGGTTGGCCGGGGTCGAGCTTGTCCAGATCAGCGCTGAAGCGCGGCAGCCACTCGTAGGCCGGCATTCACCGGGGCTCGGAATCGAGGGCAGCGAACATCTCCTCACCGGTGGCGAAGTACCGGCCCTGCCCGTGGCCGGGCATTGACAGCGGGGTGCCGGGTGCGCTGGGGTTCGTATGGTGAACGATCGTTCGCGATTCCGGCTCGCTGGCGTGCGCCGGGACGGGCGTTGTTTCGTTGCGCCGGCCGGAGGCCGGGGTGGCGCCCAAGTCGAAGAGAGGTGCCCATGAACGCGTGGAACCCTATGACCTACGAGGGGAAAGACACCATCCTGCGGGTGGTCAGGGAAGAAGCTGACCGCATGTTCGCGCTGGCGGAGGCGCCCGGCGCGTGGGAGGCGCCCACCGCATGCGAGAACTGGCAGGTGCGCGACGTGATCGGGCACCTCGTCGACACCACTGAGGGGTACTTCAAGTCGTGGGACATCGCCCGCTCGGGCGCCGGGGCGGACGCGTTCGGGCTGGCTGTCATGCACGAGCGGGCAGGCGAGGGCGGGCGCGCGTTCCGCAGCCTGCCGCAGGCGGAAATGATGGCGCGCATCCGCAAGGATCTCGACCAGATGATGGGCATCCTGCAGCCGCTCACGACCGACGAGTGGACCGGGTTCATGGTGCCGCACGTCTACATGGGCCCCGTCCCGGCCTTCATCTACCCGGCCGGCCAGCTCATGGACTACGGCGTGCACTCGTGGGACATCCGGCAGGGCTCCGGCCGGGCGCACGCGCTGTCTGCCGACGCGGCCGACCTGCTGGTGCCGTTCATGTTCATCATCTGGCAGTCGACCATCAAGCCCGATGCTGACATGTCGCCGTTCACGATCGGCATCACCGTCACCGGCCGGAACGGGGGCAGCTTCCGCGTCAGCGTCTCCCCGGAAGGCATGACCTACGAGCCGGGAGACGTCAGCGACCTGCCGGCCGTGATCGATTTTGACGCCGGCAGCATGGTGCTGACCGCGTTCGGCCGGATCAACGGCGGTACCGCCCGCGGCGACCAGGCCGTGGCCGATCGCTTCCTCAACCTCTTCTACCGGATCTAGCTCGCGCTGGATGATCGTGCAGGCTTTTCCGCGCACGCTGCGGAAAGACCTGCACGATCATGGTCGTGGCTGGCGTGCTTCGGCGTCCCACTCCTCGGGGGGGTGGCCGGGGGGGAGGCGGTGCTTGGCCACCCGGGCGGTCGGGGTGCGCGGCAGCTCGCTGATCGCCTGCCAGTAGCGCGGGACCTTGTAGGCGGCGAGCAGGCCCGCCGCGTGCTCGCGCAGGGCCCCGAAGTCCAGCCGGGCGCCGGGCGCGGGCACCACGAACGCCTTGACCTCCTCCTCGGTAAGCTCCGACGGCACGCCCACCACGGCGCACTCGAGCACCGCGGGATGGGCCGCGACCGCCTCCTCCACCTCGGCCGGGGAGAGGTTCTCGCCGCGCCGCCGCAGCACCTCCTTCTTCCTGGCCACGAACGTGTACGTGCCGCCGGGATCGGCGGTGACCAGGTCCCCGGTGCGTAGCCAGCCGTCGCTGGTGATGGCCCGCGCGGTCTCCTCCGGCATCCCCCAGTACCCGGGGGTGACCACCGGGTTGCGCAGCAGCAGCTCGCCCGTCTGCCCGGGCGGCAGGTCACTTCCCTGCTCGTCGACCACCCGCGCCTGGTTGATGGTGCCGCGGGCCGGATGCTGGCGGACCGTCCCCAGAGTTTCGAACGGGCGGGTTCCATGTGGCCAGATCAGCCCGTACGGACTCTCCGACATCGCATACCCGACGACGATCCGCAGGCCGAATCGCCTTTCTATTTCCAGCTGCCGGCTGGCGGCCGGGGCCGGGCCGGTGTAGCAGAGCCGGAGCGGGGTGCCGGCGTCGCCGGGGCGGGCAGGCTGGCGCATGAGGATCTCGAGCATGGCCCCGATCGCGTTGAACTCGGTGGCGCCGAATCTCCGCGCCGAGTCAAGGAACGTGCTGGCGGAGAACCGCGGCAGCAGGATCAGCCCGGCGCCGCAGGCCAGCGACCCCCTCAGCGAGTGGGCGGGAGCGGTGATGTGGAACAGCGGCGGCGAGGTCATCAGCCGGTCGCTGGCGGTCAGTTCCATCCAGTACGGGAACCCCTCGCCGGCCAGCGCGTAAGCCCGGTGCGTCTGGGCGACCAGCTTGGCGGCGCCGGTCGTGCCCGAGGTGGGGATGAGGACCGCCACGTCGTCGGGGCCCACCCCGGCGCCGAGGCCCAGGCTGTCAGCGCCGCCGGGGGGCGGCGCGGTGCCCGGCCAGCCCGCGGTCAGCTCGCCGGCGTCGAGCACCCCCGGCGCGGGCAGTTCCCGCAGGCCGGCCTCGGCGATCAGCGGCGCCAGCCCGGGGTCGCTGATCACCGCGCGGGGCTTGACCTGGCGGGCGAGCCCGGCCAGCTCGGCGGGGGCGCTGCGGGGGTTGGCGGTGACGGCGATCGCGCCGGTCGCGGCCAGCGCCAGCCAGCACAGCGCATATGGGCCGGTGGTGCGCGCCGTCATCAGCACCGGGTCGCCGTGGCGGATCCCGGCCGCAGCGAGCGCCTGCGCGGTGGCGGCCACCCGGGCGGCGGCGCCGCCGAAGGTCACCGAGCCCTCCTCGGTGCGCAGCCAGGTCCGGTCCGGGTCGCGGGCCGCCGCCCGGGTGAGCAGGTCGCCGATCGTGGGGTAGGGCTCCGTCACGAGACGTCCCGCGGCTGGGGAGGTGGGAGGCCGCGCCGGAGCACCTCCAGCAGGTCGTCGCGGACGTCCTGCGGGACCTGCCCGCCCGTCCAGTCCGCCCACCGCATGCCGACGAAATTCCCGATCCCGGTGTAGATGTAGGCGATGACCTCCGGGTCGTACCGCGCGTCCACGTCGCCGGCCAGCTGGGCCCGGCGCACCCCCCGGGCGTAGCCACGGGCCAGGTGCTCGTAGTACTCCCGGTACAGGCCGGGATCGATGAACTCTGACTCCCGCACGATCCGGTCCATCCACGGCCGCTGCGAGAGCATGTCGAAGAACGCGCCGAAGCAGGCCCGTTCCAGGTCGCGCTGGCTGTCGCCGGCCTGCTCGATGGCGGCGGCCATGGCCTTCCGCAGGTCGGCGTTGAGCTGCCGGACGACCGCGGCGAAGACCTCGGCCTTGGACCCGAAGTGCGCGTAGAAGCTGCCGGTGGCCATGCCCGCCCGGGCGCAGATCCTGGCCACGGTGGTGCGCCGGTAGCTCAGCTCGCCGAACAGTTCCTCGGCAGCGGTCAGCAGCCGCTGGGCCGGCGGTCGTGCCCTCCCGGCAGCGGCCCGCCGGCTGGCTGCCACAGTCACCCCGCTGCCCTCCCGTTCCGCGGAATCGCGCGCAACCGGCCTGGCGCGCGGATGCCCTGCCCCGGCCGTCACCGGTGACGGGGCGGGAGGGTGCTGGCCTGCGCGTGGCTGGTGCGCAGGCCAGCACCCCTGCGCATGTTAGGGCATGCCCATGAGCAGCTGGTTACGGCATCCCGTTGGCAGGCGCGGTCTGCTCGCTGCCGCTGTAGACGCTGACAGCGCCGCCAGGTGAGGTGTCCGTGGTGTACACCGGGCCCTGCTTGACCAGCACGCCCTGCTTGATGGTGCCGACGTAGGCGCCGGTGACGCCGGCGTGATCGGTGGCGGAGAAGGCGTACGGCGCCACCGCCGGGCCCTGCGGCAGCCCCGCGTTGATCGCGTTCACCAGGTCGGCCCGGGTCGGGTTCTTCCCGGCCTTGAGCATGGCCTGCACGAACGTGTACGCGACGGCCTCGCCATACAGCACGTTCCCGTCGAACGGCGCCTTCGCGTCATATTGGTCGTGGATCTTCTTGAACAGCGAGATCCAGCCGCTGCTGGTGTCGCCCAGCGAGGGGAGGTAGCCGTCGGTGATGATGCCCTGGGTGAGCGCGTTGCCGGAGACCTTCGTGTGCGCCTTCTTGGCGAAGGCCTGCAGCAGCCCGGCCAGGGTGATCGGGTCCGAGCCCACGTTGCTGACCGCGAGCTGCGGGTTGTAGCCGAGCTTGAGGCTGGTCAGCTTGAGCAGGGCGGTGAACGCCGGGATCGTGAACGAGACAACGACCTGTGCCCCGGAGGCCTTGAGCGCGGCGACCGCCGGGCCGACGTTGACGTTGGTCGGCACGTAGGTCTGCCTGCTCACCACCTGGGAGTGCGGGATCTCCATGTCCAGGCCCTTGACGCCGTCCTGCCCGAACTCGTCGTTCTGGTAGAAGTAGCCGATCTTCTTGCCCGCGAAGTGCTTCTTGATGTAAGCGCCGAGGATCTTGCCCTCGCGGATGTAGTCCAGCTGCCAGCCGAACGTCTCCGGGTTCTTGGTGGGCTGGTTCCAGCAGTCGCAGCCGGAGGCCACGAACGGGTCCGGCACCTTGCTGGAGTTGATGAAGCTGACCGCCGCCAGGTGGGTGGGGGTCCCGAGGCCGTCGAAGATCGCGTAGACGTTGTCCTGCAGGATGAGCTGGTGGACGTCGGACACGGTCTTGGACGGGTCGTAGCCGTCGTCGAGGTAGGTGTACTTGATCTTGCGCCCGTTGACGCCGCCGTGCGCGTTGACGTACTGGAAGTAGGCGTTCGAGGCGGGCGCGATCTCGCTGTACCCGGGCGCGGCGGGCCCGGTCAGCGGCTGGTGGCTGCCGATCAGGATCTGGTGCGCGGTGATGCCCGGCGCGGACGCGGCCGCCCCGCCGGAGGAACCGCCGGACGAGCCGCCGCCCGAGCCGCAGCCCGCGGCGGCGAGCGCGATGGCCGCCGCCGCAGCGGTCGCCGGGAGTAGCCGGCTGGGTCTGTTCATGGGCTACCTTCTTCCTGGTGTTCGCGGTGTTCAGGGTGCTCGCGGGCTGGCGTGCGCCAGCGGAGAGGCTCGAAGCGCGGGCCCGGGGGAGTGAGCCCGGCCAGGCGGCGCAGGCCGCCCTGGATGCCGTCTGGGAAGACGAGCATCACGACGATCAGGACGACTCCGTAGACCGCGATCGGGATGTTGGCAGCGACCGAGCTGGACAGGCCCTGGCTGGTCGCCACGTTCGTGATGTAGGTCGGCACCAGGACGATCAGCAGGCTGCCCCAGAGCGCGCCTGCCAGGCTGCCGAGCCCGCCGATCACCGCGCCGGTCAGCAGCGAGATCGACAGGCTGAGGGTGAACGAGCCGGGCGAGACCAGGCTGGTGGTGATCGCGAGCATGGCCCCGGCCAGCCCGGCGCAGGCCGCGCTGACGATGAACGCGAGCACCCGCAGCCGCGCGACCGGCACCCCGGCCAGCGCGGCGGCCACCTCGTCGTCGCGCACCGCGCGCCAGTTGCGGCCGACCCGGCTGCGGCTCAGGTTCGCGAGCAGCACCAGGGTGACGAGCGCCACGGCCGAGCAGACCCACGCCTGCCATCGGCTCAGCGGGAAGTTCACGCCGAGGAAGGGGGGAGCGGTGAACGTGACGTCCAG
>JAIRTY010000356.1 GCA_031254715.1 Nocardiopsaceae bacterium
CGGTCAGGCCGGCCACCTCGGCCGCGAGCCCGGCCTCACGGGCGCCCTCCCACCGGCTCACCACGCCGTCGGCCAGCTGGCGCACCCGGGCCGGGGTCATCGTGTGCGGGTCGATCACGAACGTGCCAGCGAGCCGTCCGGCCAGCGCCGGCGGGAGGACGGCGCGGAACGCGGCGGTCTCGGCCTCCTGCCCTCCGACCGCGACCGGCCCGCACCCGCCCAGGGCTCCGGTCAGGGCACTGACCGTCTGCGCGTAGTGCTTGCGGACGAGCCCACGCGCACGCTGCTCGTTGCGATAAGCCGCCAGCCCGTGCCAGCCGCCGAACCGCCGGCTGGCCACGGTGTCGCCCTGCACGCTGCCCCTCGCCTCGATCCCGTTCCCCGACACCCGCCACAGCCAGGCCCGGCGCCGGTCCACCACCACCGCCAGGTAGCTCGGGCTGCGGCGGAGGTCGGCCAGCAGCGGCCGGACGTAGGGACGGGTCCCCACCATCGCCCGCTCGGCCACCTGGCCCCGCAGCGGGATCGCCTCCAGCAGGTTGAGCTCCGGGCAGGCAAAGATGGCCACGCTGCGGCCCAGCCAGTCCGCTGCCCGGGCGCTGACCACGTCCTTGACGACGGGGAGCTGCAGCCGCCGGGCCCGGGGCAGCGCCCCGCCGGCGGCCGGCGCGTCCCGGGCGGACCGGAGCAGGTCATCGAGCCGCGCCGGAAGGCCGCGCCGTTCCGCGGGATCGAGCGGGACGGTCAGGTACACCGACATCAGCGACGAGTCCGGCGCCTGCGTCCGCAGCAGCCTGGCTATCTCCCCGGAACTGAGCACGGGATCCGCCGGGCCCGGCGGCCTGGGGCGGCCGGGCGGGTTCTGACCGACTGCTGTCATGACCCCTCCCCGACCCGGGGTCCGGGGGCCGCGCCCCGGGCTCAACGCAGTGCAAGCAAACGCAGTGCACGCAGCCAGGTACAAGTCTAATGGCCCGGGCGGCGGCGCTCCGGGCGGCCAGGGGTCGCGGGCCAGCAGCAGCAGCGCGGCGTCGTCGTCCAGCGGATGGCCGACATGGGAGAGCACCTCGGCGCACAGCCGGTCGAGCGCCGCGTCGGGGTCCAGCGCGCCGAGGGTCTCGCAGTACCGCTCCAGCGGGAAGAACTCCCCCGACCTGTCGCGGGCCTCGCTGATCCCGTCGGTGTACAGCAGGACCGCCTCCCCCGGCCCGAACGCCACCTGACTCGGCTTACGGCCGGGGCCGCCGAGCCCGGTCAGGCCGAGCGGCAGGCCGCCGGCCGCCGTTCCGGCGGGCCGGCACCATCCGCCGGCCATCAGCAGCGGGGCCGGGTGCCCGCAGTTCAGCACGGTGAGTTCCGGGTCCGGCCACCTGGTCTCGGCCAGGATGGCGGTGACGAACTGCTCGTCGGTGAGGCTGCGGGCCAGGCTGTTCTCGATCCGGCGGGCGATCGCGGCCAGGCTGGCGGCCTCGAAGGCCGTCTCCCGGAAGGTGCCGAGCACGGTCTCGGTGAGCTGCACCGCCGTCAGCCCCTTGCCCTGGACATCACCGATGATGAGCCGGAGCCCGGTGGCCGTCACGGCAACCTCGTACAGGTCACCCCCGATCCGCGCGCCAGAGGCGGCTGACATGTAGCGGACGGCCAGCCGGACCGGGCCGGCCTGCGGGGGCACCGGCCGGAGCAGCACCCGCTGGGCGGCGTCCGCGATCGCCCGCACGTCGGTCAGTTCCTGTTCCCGGCGCCGCCGCACTTCGGTCGCGATCAGGCTCGCCGCCGTGGCCCCGGCAACCGTCCCGAAGGCCACCACATCCCGCTCCATACTCAGGTGGTGCAGGAAGACCGACAGCACCGCGCAGAGCACCAGCGCGACGATGCCCACCAGCAGGGTGTACCGGAGCCCGGCGGTCAGCGCCGCGAACGCGGGCCCGACGGCCAGCAACGGCAGGATGCCCCAGCCCGGCCCGAACCAGGCATAGCAGGTCGCCACTGCCGCCATGATCACCAGCGGCAGCGCGCGCAGCAGCAGTTCTGCCCGTGACCCCCTCAGCTCCACGCATCCCCCGGGTGCGTGCCACCTGCCTAGGGCATTTCCCGCAGATCTTCAGCCAGCCCTCCGGCGGCCAAGATCTACCGGAATCACCCTAGCCGACGAGGCTGCGGGCCAGGACGGCGATCCCGTGTCCCCACTCCGTCTGCTGGCTGACGGGCAGGTAAGCGGTCCCGGACTTGGTGTGATCCACTTCGGGTGAGGCCAGATAGCGCTCCCTGCCCTGCGGGTCGATGAAGTACACCGCCGAGGTGTGGAGGATGTCGGCGTTCGGGTTGGGAGCCTGCACCTGGATGTAGTAGTCGTGCCAGACCGCGTGCAGCGCGGGAACCGGGCCGGTGAAGAAGTGCCAGCTCGGGATCGTGTTGAGGCCCTGCTCGCGGGAGAACTTGCCGACCGCCTGCGGGGAGCGGTGGTACTGGTTGACGTTGACCGCCACGAAGACCACCTTGCTCGCGGCGGATCCCAGGTCGTGGTAGGCGCGCAGGTACTCCTGCGACACGATCGGGCAGATGTCGGTGCAGTGCGGGTCCATGAACTCCAGCACCACCGCCTTGCCCCGGAGGCTCGCCAGCGACATCGTGTGGCCAGCCTGGTCGGTGAGCTGGAACCCGGGGGCCGGCGGGCGTGGCAGCGCCGACAGCTGCATGGTGTTCGCAAGCCGGGTGGAGATGCCAGCCGGGAGGCCGGAGGTGCGCGGGAGATTGCCGGCGGCCTGGGTGTGCCGCTGCGTCAGCACGATCGTCCACACCACCGCTGCGGCCACCAGCACGATCGAGAGCAGCCCGGAGATGACCAGGCGCTGCTGGTGCCGGCGGCGCCTGGCCCCTGGGTCCCGCTGGCCCGGCGGCTGCTCCGCGCCCTCAGTCGCCGGTGTGCTCTCGCCGCCCTGCCTCACGCTCATGATCCCCGCTTCCTCGCTCGCCACGACGCTGGCCGCCGGACGCTGCCCGGTGACCGGGTGGGAGGTCTGGCTCCGAGGATAATCCGGACGGCGGCGGGACGGGAGGCCGGTGACCATCGCTTGAGAGTCTTGTGACCAGCAGCATGGCGGCGTCGTCGGCGAGCGGATGGCCCGCGTGCCGCAGCAGCCTGGCCCGGAGCCAGTCCAGCGCGGCCTCCGGATCACCCAGGTCGAGCTGCTCGCACTGCTCCGCCAGCGGGAAGAACTCCCCGGACCGGTCGCGTGCCTCGCTCATCCCGTCGGTGTAGAACAGCATCGACTCGCCGGCGTCAAGCTCGACGGTGGTGACATCCGGCACCGTGTCGGCGAGCCCGGACAGGCGCAGCGGCAGGCCCGGGCTGGCCGGCTCGGCGGCCCGGGGCTGCTGGCCGGGACTGAGCAGCAGCGGTGCCGGGTGCCCGCGGTTCAGCAGCGAGACCTTCGAGCCGTCGGGGCTGACCTGTGCCAGCACCGCGGTGACGAACTCCTCATCATCCGGCTGCCGGGCGAGGCTGGTCTCGATGCGGTCAGCGATAGCCTCCAGCCCGGCCGCGTCCTGCGCCGCCTCCCGGAACGCGCCGAGCACCGAGGCCGCTCGCTGCACCGCTGCCAGCCCCTTGCCCTGCGCGTCACCGATGATCAGCCGGGTCCCGTCCAGTCCCGGGATGACCTCGTACAGGTCGCCGCCGATATGCGCGCGGGCGGCGGCCGACAGGTACCGGGCCGCGAATGCCACCGCGCCCGCCCGCGGCGGCACCTCCCTGAGCACGACCTGCTGCGCGACTTCGGCAATCGCCTGCACCTCGGCCAGCTCGGCCTCCCGGCGCTGCCGGGCAATGGCGGCGATCAGCGCCGCCACCGTGATCCCGGCCACGGTCACGAAGGCGAGCAACTCCTGGTGCGGCCGCAGTCCCCACCCCCGCTGCACCCCCGCGTCCACGGCGCAGAGGACCAGCGCCAGCAGCCCGATCAGCGCCGTGTTCCGGACGCTATGGAAGACCGCAGCGAACGCAGGGCCCAGTGAGAGCAGCGGCATGAATACCAGTTCGGGCCCGGTCAGGGCATCCGCCGCGACCACCGACCCCATGATCGCCAGCGGCAGCACTGCCAGGAAGACTCGTGCCCCGGAACGGAAAACCGGCCCCTACCTCCCCGTTCGCGCCGCCCCCCGGGGCCGGCGCCCCTGTCCTATGTGGAGGGATTTTACCGGCCGGGATGCGATGCTGTCGGGCGCGCTTCGGATTCAGCCGCCGGCGGGCGCGCATCCGG
>JAIRTY010000359.1 GCA_031254715.1 Nocardiopsaceae bacterium
GCTCTCGTACAGGGTGGCGAACGCTGCCGCTCCCTCGGCGCTGCCAGGTCCCTCCCAGAACCGGCGCCGCGACCGCCGCACGTACCAGTTGGACATGTCGTCCACGAACGCGGCCAGCCGCCGCCCGGCGCCGGCGCTGTCGAAGCGCTCCAGTGCCCTCGTGACCTCTCGCACCACCGTGTGGAGCTCGCTGAGCAGCCACCGGTCAAGCAGCGGCCGGGCGGCTGGCGGCGGGGCCCCGGCCGCCATGGCGGGCTCCCAGGCCGCGCCGCCCGCGCCAGCCGCGTTCGCGTACAGCACCAGGAACGAGACGGTGTTCCAGTAGGTCAGCAGCACCTTGCGGACGATCTCGTCCAGCGCCGCCGCCCCGACCCGGCGGGTGGCCCAGGGTGACCCGGAGGCCGCGAAGAACCACCGGACGGCGTCCGCCCCGTGCGCCTCCATCAGCGGCATCGGCTCCAGCACGTTGCCCAGGTGCTTGCTCATCTTGCGGCCGCGGTCGTCCACAACCAGGCCGAGGGTGACCACGTTCTCGTACGAGGACCGGCCGAACACCAGCGTCCCGACCGCCATCAGCGAGTAGAACCAGCCCCGGGTCTGGTCGATCGCCTCGCAGATGAACTGCGCCGGGTAGGTGCGCTCGAACTCCTCCGCGTTGCGCAGCGGCGCGCCGTGCCGCGCGAACGGCATCGACCCCGAGTCGTACCAGGCGTCGATCACCTCCGGGACCCGGCGGGCCTGCTGGCCGCACTCCGGGCATCCGAAGGTGACCTCGTCCACGTAGGGGCGGTGCGGGTCCAGGTCCGCCAGCTCCCGGCCGGCCAGGCCCCCCAGCTCGCGTAGCGACCCGACGCAGGTCAGATGGCCGTTCTCGCATTCCCAGACCGGCAGCGGGGTGCCCCAGTACCTGGTCCGTGACAGCGCCCAGTCGACGTTGTTGCGCAGCCACTCGCCGTACCGGCCGTGCTTGATCGTGGGCGGCTGCCAGTTCGTCTTCTCGTTCTCGGCCAGCAGCTGGTCTTTGATCGCGGTGGTCCGGATGAACCACGAGGGCACCGCGTAGTAGAGCAATGGCGTATGGCACCGCCAGCAGTGCGGGTAGCTGTGGTCGTACAGTTCGTCCCGGAAGATCAGCCCTCGCTCGGCGAGATCGTGGGTAAGGACACCGTTCGAATCCTTGAAGAATTTCCCGCCCACCAGCGGCACGGACGGGTCGAAATGCCCGTCCGGGCCGACCGGGTTGACCACCGGGAGCCCGTTCGCCCGCCCGGCGGCCATGTCGTCCGCGCCGAACGCGGGTGCCAGGTGCACCAGCCCGGTCCCGTCCTCCATGGTCACGAACTCGGCGGTCACCACCCGGTGGGCGCCAGGGATGTCCACCAGGGCCAGCGGGGGCCGGTAGGTGGCGCCTTCGAGCAGCGCGCCGGGCATCCTGGCCAGCACGTGCCAGCCCTCACCGAGGACGCGCTCGGCAAGCTGCTCGGCGACCACCACGGTCTCGCTGTCACCCGCCTTGCGGGCCACCACGTAGCTCTCGCGGGGATGGACCGCGACCGCGGTGTTGGACACCAGCGTCCACGGGGTGGTGGTCCAGATCAGCAGGTCGGCGCCGGCCAGCTCGGGCGGCGCGCCGTCGGGCACGGTCAGCAGCGGGAGCCGGACCGTGATCGCCGGGTCGGTGACGGTCTCGTAGACGTCGGGCTGTCCCATCTCGTGGTCGGACAGCGGGGTCTCGCACCGGGGGCAGTACGGGCTGATCCGGTAGTCCCTGACCAGCAGGCCCTTGTCGAAGATGGCCTTCAGCGACCACCAGACCGCCTCCACGTAGGACGGGTCCATCGTCCGGTACGCGCGGGACAGGTCGATCCAGTACCCGAGCCGGTCGGTCATCTCCTCGAACGCGTCCACATGCCGGAGCACCGACTCCCGGCAGCGCTGGTTGAACTCGGCGATGCCGTAGGCCTCGATGTCCTTCTTGCCGTTCAGGCCGAGTTCCTTCTCCACCGCCACCTCGACCGGCAGGCCGTGGCAGTCCCAGCCGCCCTGCCGCGGGACGTGGTAGCCCTGCATGGTCTTGAAGCGCGGGAACACGTCCTTGAACACCCGCGCCTCGATGTGGTGCACGCCGGGCGTGCCGTTGGCGGTTGGAGGGCCCTCGTAGAACGTCCACAGCCGGCCGCCGGCGGTCTGGTCCAGGGACCGCTCGAACACCTTGCCGTCCCGCCAGCGGGCGAGCATCTCGTGCTCCATCGCGGTCAGGTCGATCGCGGGCGGCAGGTCCGGGAAGTGACGCGCTGGTGCCCCGTCAGCCTGCGGCATGGGAAGCTTCCCTCCTGCGGGTCATCGGCCGGGTGGCGGGTGCCGCCCGTGGCTCGAGTCTTCGCTGGAGGGACGAGGCGCGCCGGCGGCGGCCCCGCGGTACCACCCTCCTTGGCCGTGGCGCCCGCTGGGCGGTCATCGGCCCGCTTCATTGAGCAGCAGCCTGGCGGCTGCTGCCAGCGGCCGGTTCTACTAGGTGCCCCGGCGGGGCCGAGGGCCCGCGGCGGTTCCGGCAGCACTGTTCTTCCGGCGGCTCGGGGGTGATCTGGTCCGCTGGGCCTGCCCCCGGGCTCGCACCGTCCCCGGGTCGCTCCTGGCCGCGATCAGCGGCAGCTATCCCCTTCACAGCCTTGCGACTGTCACAATATCCGATGCCAGGGCCGCGGGACGGGCCCTGAATCCACCCCGCGCAACCGTGTTTGCGGACGGGCCAATCTGCGAACTATCCTCCGGTGACTGCTCGTATCCAAGATCGACTGACTGTGGTCAGCACGATGATCGTGCCGGGGAGGCAGGACATGGCCGCAGCCGCCGCGCCCGAGCCGGGGGCACTGCCCGTTCGTTCCGGAGAAAAACCCTGGACTGAGGCGGAAATCGAAAAGATTAGGAAAGAACTCCAGGCCGAGGTCGCCGGGTTGCGCGCGGACATCGCCGCCGCCGAGTCCGACATCGCGGACCGGCTCGGCGATGCGGTCGGTGACGCCGGCGATGACCAGGCCGACGCGGGGGCGAAGACGTTCCAGCGCGAGCACGAGCTCGCGCTCACCGAGAACCAGCGGACCCTGCTGGAGACCAGCGAGCAGGCGCTGGCCAGAATCGAGAACGGGACCTACGGCGTCTGCGCGTCATGCGGGAAGGCGATCGGGAAGGCCCGGCTCCAGGCGTTCCCACGGGCGACTCTGTGCGTGTCATGCAAGCAGCGCGAGGAACGGCGCTGACTGAGCCCGGCGCGGTGGCCAAGCCCTCCCGCCGCCGGGTCGTGCTGCTCGTGGCCATCGCCGCCACCGTCTACCTGCTTGACCAGGTCTCCAAGGCCGTCGTGGTGGCCACGCTCCGCCCGGGGCGGGTGGTCCACCTGATCGACAACGTGCTGCAGCTGCAGGTGCTGCGCAACAGCGGTGCCGCGTTCAGCATCGGGACATCGATGACCGTGGTGTTCTCGCTGATCGCGGTCGGGGTGATCGTCTTTATCGTGCGCACCTCCCGGCGGCTTGGCAGCGCGCCCTGGGCGGTGACGCTGGGGCTGCTGCTCGGCGGCGCGACCGGCAACCTCACCGACCGGCTGCTGCGCTCACCCGGGACGCTGCGAGGTGACGTCGTCGACTGGATCCAGCTGCCGCACTGGCCGGTGTTCAACCTGGCCGACTCGGCGATCGTGTGCGGCGGGGTGCTGGCGGTCCTGCTGGCGACCCGTGGCATCCGGCTGGACGGCAGCCGGGACGGCCACGGCGGGAGCGGCCGGCCGGGCGGCGGGACGGAGAACCGCCAGCGCGGCGGCCCGGCGGGCCACGAGCGCGACGGAACGGGCAACCACCAGCGGGACTCCGTGCAGAACCAGCGGGACGCGGCGGAAAGCCACCAGCGGGACGGCAAGGGGTCCGGCAGGCGGGCCAGAGAAGGCCCAGGGTGACGGCTGGCACCCAGCGGCGCGTCCCGGTGCCGGAGGGGCTGGATGGCGAGCGGCTGGATGCCGCGCTGTCGCGCATGTTCGGGCTGTCCCGAACGGCGGCCGCTGACCTCATCGCCGACGGCCGGGTGCTGCTCGCCGGGCGGCCCGCCGGGAAGTCCGACCGGGTGCCGGCGGGCGAATGGCTGGACGTCACCCTGCCGCCGCCGCCGGCCCAGACGGCGCCGCAGCCGCGGCCGGTGCCAGGGCTCGCCATCGTCTACGAGGACGCCGACATCGTCGTGGTCGACAAGCCCACCGGGGTGGCCGCGCACCCGACCCCCGGCTGGACCGGTCCCACCGTGCTGGAGGGGCTGCTTGCCGCCGGCCACACGGTAGCCACCAGCGGCGCGGCCGAGCGGCAGGGCATCGTCCACCGGCTGGATGCCAACACCACCGGGCTGATGGTGGTGGCCAAGAGTGAGCCCGCCTACTCGGCGCTCAAGCGCGCGTTCCGGGAGCGGCAGGTGGACAAGCGCTACCACTCCCTGGTGCAGGGCCATCCCGACCCGCTCCGGGGCACCATCGACGCGCCCATCGCCCGTCACCCGGCCGGCGACGGCAGGTTCGCCGTGGTGGCCGGCGGCCGCCCGGCGGTGACCCACTACGACACGCTGGAGGCGTTCCGGGCGGCCAGCCTGGTGGAGATCGGCCTGGAGACCGGGCGCACCCATCAGATCCGGGTACACATGGCGGCGGTCCGCCACCCCTGCGTGGGCGACCGGCTGTACGGGGCGGACATGACGCTGGCCGCCCGGCTCGGCCTCACCCGGCAGTGGCTGCAGGCGGTCCGGCTGTCCTTCGCCCACCCGGCCGACGGCCGGCGGGTCGAGTTCGCCAGTGACTACGCCGCTGACCTCCGCCACGCCCTGGACGTACTCGGGGCCGAGAGCTAGCCAGGAGAAGCCCGGCCCACTGTTCACCCCTCCCCTCCCCGCAGCACAACCGGAACAAATCGGGCGCCGGGAGCGACTTGTCATCCGTCCCCGTCACGGAACTGTGACATTTCGGGCGGCAAAATGACTGGGCCGGATGACAAGTGCGGGACGGAGCGGACGGACGCGGGCGGGACCGAGGGCCGGGACGGGACGGGCGGCACCGGGAGGGCCGGGACGGGACGGGCGTGCGCCGCAGGGGCGGGGACCGTTGGGCGGGCGCCCCGCGGGGGGGTGCGCCGTGGGGGTGCGCCGTG
>JAIRTY010000434.1 GCA_031254715.1 Nocardiopsaceae bacterium
CGCGCGCCCGGGCGGCCGCTTCCGCCACCGCGGCATGCACCGCCACCGGGTCGCCGCCGTCCACCGTCACGCCGGGCATGCTGTAGGCGCGGGCCTTGACCGACAGCGGTTCGCCTGCGGCCGCGTTGGCGTCCTCCTGCTCGACCCGGGTGACCACGTTGTAGCTGTTGTTCTCCAGCACGTAGACGATGGGCAGCCGCCACAGCGAGGCGATGTTGAGCGACTCGTGGAACGCGCCCTGCTTGGCCGCCCCGTCGCCGAAGAAGCACAGCACGACCTGGCCCCGCCCGGCGATCTGGGCCGCGTAGGCGGCACCGGTCGCCTGCGGGATGCCCTGGCCCACGATGCCGGACGTGCCCAGGAACCCCCGGGACACGTCGGTCAGGTGCATCGACCCGCCGTAGCCCCCGCACAGCCCGTCCCGTTTCCCGAAGATCTCGGCCAGCATGGCCCGGGGGGCGGTGCCGAGCACCAGCGGGTAGCCGTGGCAGCGGTAGGTGGTGAGGACCTGGCCGCCCGGCTGCAGCACCGACAGCGAGCCGGTGATCGACGCCTCGGCGCCGTCCGCGAGGTGGGTGTGGCCCCGGATCAGGCCCGGGTGCTCGGTGAAGCTGCGCTTGACCGTTTCCTCGAATTCCCGGATCCGCAGCATCTGGGTGAGCATCCACACCAGGCGATCGGCGTCCAGGCTGCCAGTGCTGGTCATCGCAGTCAGTACCCCTTGTGCGGCGCCGTCCTCACGCGCTCCCTGCCGCCCGGTGACCAGGCATGACAGGAAGGCAATCCGAATACTCGCAGGGCGGTAGAAAGGTGTCAACAGATGTTAAATCACGGCCGGTAATAGTCACCGAACCACTGACCGGTAATTTCGCGCATTTCTGCCGGGCATCAATATCATTTATCCGGAACGGTTTCGTGCCAGCCCGGCGACGCTGCGCAACCCGGGGCGGTGCCAGCCGGGCACAAATAAGCCCGGCCGGGACGCGGGTACGAGCGGGTACGGGCACGAGAGGGCAATTGTGAGCACGCTGATCACGAACATCGGGGAGCTGGTGACCAACAGCCCGGAGCCGGCCGACGGCCCCGGGCCGCCCGTCGCGGCCGGCCCGGGGCGCCCGGGGGAAGCCGCCGCGCTGGCCGGGGCCGCCCTGATCATCGAGGACGGGCGGGTCGCCTGGACCGGGCCCGCGTCCCGCGCCCCGGCCGCCGACCAGGCGGTGGACTGCGGCGGGCGGGCCGTGCTGCCCGGCTTCGTCGACTCGCACGCGCACCTGGTGTTCGGAGGCGAGCGGAGTGCCGAGTTCGCCGCCCGGATGGCCGGGCGGCCCTACCAGGCCGGCGGCATCCGGAGCACGGTGACAGCGACCAGGGCCGCCACCGATGATGAGCTGCGGGCGAACCTGCGGCGGCTGGCCAGCGAGATGCTCCGGCAGGGCACCACCACCGTGGAGTGCAAGTCCGGGTACGGGCTCACGGTCGAGGCGGAGCAGCGCAGCGTCGCCCTCGCGGCCGAAGTGACCCCGGAGGTGACGTTCCTCGGCGCCCATGTCGTCCCGCCCGAGTACGGCGATGACCCGGGCGGCTACGTGGACCTGGTGTGCGGGCCGATGCTGGCTGCCTGCGCGCCGTCGGCGAAGTGGGTCGACGCGTTCTGCGAACGGGGCGCGTTCGGGGCGGACGAGGCGGCAGCGGTGCTGGCGGCCGGCCGGCAGGCCGGGCTCATGTCGCGGGTGCACGCGAACCAGCTCGGTCACGGGCCGGGGGTGCAGGTCGCGGTCGCTGCCGGAGCCGCCTCGGCCGACCATTGCACCTACCTGGCCGACGATGACGTGGCCGCCCTGGCCGGCTCGGACACGGTCGC
This sequence comes from Nocardiopsaceae bacterium, assembly GCA_031254715.1. GTDB lineage: Bacteria > Actinomycetota > Actinomycetes > Streptosporangiales > Streptosporangiaceae > JAIRTY01. The sequence continues at coordinate 1,862 of JAIRTY010000434.1, forward strand.
GACCCTGCTGCCCGGGGTGGAGTTCTCGACCCGGCAGCCTTACCCGGATGCCAGGCGGCTGCTGGCGGCCGGGGCAACGGTGGCCCTGGCCACCGACTGCAACCCCGGGTCCTGCTTCACCTCCAGCATGCCGCTGGTGATCGCGCTGGCAGTGCGGGAGCTGCGGATGACGACGGCCGAAGCGGTGTGGGCGGCCACCGCCGGCGGGGCGCGGGCGCTGCGCCGGGCCGATGTGGGGCACCTCGGTTCCGGTGCCAGGGCCGACCTGGTGCTGCTCGACGCGCCGTCCCACGCCTACCTGGCGTACCGGCCCGGCGTCCCGCTGGTCGCGGCGGTCTGGCAGGGCGGTGAGCTGGTAGCGGGCGCCGTGCCCGCTACCTGACGGCCCGCCGCCGGTCCCCGCGGAGGCGCTTGCGCGCCCGGTCCGGGGGCGCTTGCCTGCCGCCGGGCCAGTGAGAGCCCGGCAGCCAGCGGGCCTTCACGCGGGCCGCGCCGCCAGCCGGGCAGCGAACCGTTCGGTATGGATGGTCCCCGGCCGGACCGCAGCTGGCTGGCCCCGGCGGGACCGCAGCTGGCTGGTCCCAGCCGGACCGCAGCTGGCTGGCCCCCGGCGGGATCGCGCGGCGTGTTGGTGGTGGCAATCCGGCGCTGGCCGGGCACAATATGACAAGGCCCCTCCATGTATGGGATGGAGGGGCCTTGCCCTGGGTCTCGGAGCGCCCGTTCCGCCGGTTGCCCGGCGTCCCGGGGCCCTCCTCGGCCCGCGGCCGCGCGGTTTGCGTTCGGCCGGTTGCCCGGCTTCCCGCCTCCCGCTCGGCCTCGCCTCGCGGCGCCCGGCCTGCCGGTTGCCCGGCTTCCGCGGCGGCCGCTCGGCCCAGCCGCGCGATTTCCGTTCGGCCGGTTGCCCGGCCTCTCTTCTATCGCCCGACTCACCACCAGGCCAAGAAGCCCGCTGAAAAAAGCCAGTCGCCCGGCTCTTTCAGCGTTCCGGGGTTTCCCCCGGGCGGCCCCCGTTTCCGGTGGTGAGAGCTTTTCTACGCCCCTGCGGACGGGCTGCACAAGAGGTTTCCCATAGCATTTTCAAGATTTTTTGTCCATCCACAAGTCATCCACAATCAACCCCTTGTTATCCCCCGTGATTTCTTGTTGTCCACCGCATTCTCCACAACACAGTCCACAGGAAGGTGCCCCGGAGGGGCCGCGGCCGGCATGCTCAGCGCGTGGCCGGGTACCGGCCGGCGAAACGGACCAGCGGCTCGCCCGCTTCCGCCACATAGGGGATGCTCAGCACCGAGGCGACGACCAGCAGGTGGTCCCCGGCCGGGATCCGCTGGCTCGCCTCGCATTCCAGCGCCGCCAGGCCCTCCCGCGGAATCAGCGCGCCCGAGGCCGCGCCCCGCTGATGCGGCACGTCTTCCAGTAGCAGCCGGGCACCCGGGCGGCCGGCCGCAGCGAACCGCCCGGCCAGCGCGCGCTGGCCCGATGCGAGCACCGTAACGGCGAACCGGTCAGCCCGGCCGAGCACCTCCGCCGGATACGAGCCCGCGATCAGGGAGATCAGCACCAGCGGCGGTGACAGCGACACCGGGCAGAACGCGCTCACGGTGGCGCCGATGTCGTCCCGTCCGTCGGCGATCATCACCAGCGTGACCCCACTGGCGAACATCGACAGCGCCTCCGGCAGCCCGGCCAGCCCTCCGCCCGCCGGGGGGCCCGCGTCGGTCAATCGATCGTCCAGTGTCCTGCCAGCATCAGTGGCCCGAACGGGGGCAGGCCGGCGCTGGCGGCAAGCCGCCAGACCGGGCCCCAGCTCTCGGCCAGCAGGCTGGCCCGGGCGGCCGTGGAGTCCTCGCTGGACGACGACGGCCGCAGCCGCTCCAGCGGGCCGGTCCGCGGGTAACCCCGCAGCGGGGCGGAAGCGGGCAGCCCCGCCTTGTCGCGGGCGAGCGCTGCCGCCTCTTCCAGCCCGCCGAGCTGGTCGACAAGACCGTTCTCGGCCGCATCAGCCCCGGTCCAGACCCGGCCCCTGGCGATCTCGTGCACCCGCTCCCTGGTCAGCCCCCGGCCGTCGGCCACCTTGCCGGTGAAGTCGGCGTAGATCCGGTCCAGCCAGGTGTTGATCCGCGCCCACTCATCCGTGCTGAACGGTCGGGTCAGCGTGAACATCCCGGCGAACTGCCCCTCGGCGACCCAGTCCGTGTCCACCCCCGCCTGCTCGAGCAGCCCGGTGGCAACCGGCTTCCCGCCGAGCACGCCGATCGATCCGGTCAGCGTGGCTGGCTGGGCCACGATCGAGTCTGCGGCCATCGCGATGAAGTACCCCCCGGAAGCAGCCATGTCCGCCATGGACACCACCACCGGGGTGCCGCTCTCCCGGGCCCTGACCACCTCCCGCCAGATGGTGTCCGAGGCCACGTACGAGCCGCCGGGGCTGTTCACCCGCAGCACGATCGCCCGCGCCCGGTGATCGGCTGCGGCCGAGCGCAGCGCCGCCGCGATGGTGTCCGAGCCCATGGCACCGCCGGTCAGCGGCCCGCGGCCGCTCCGGCCACGGCGGATGGGGCCGCTGGCGTGGATCAGCGCGACCACGTCCTCGCCGGTGGTCGGCAGCTTGCGCGCCCGCTGCGCCAGCTGCCGCGAGCGCTGGTACCGGGTCAGGTAGAGCAGGCTGGCCTCCGACCCCGCCGCCTTCTTGACGTCGGCGTACACCTGGTCCCGGTAGCCGAGCTCGTCCACTAGCCGCGCCTCGACGGCTTCGGCGGCGAGGAAAGGCCCGTGGTCGATCAGCGAGCGTGCCTGCGCGTCGTCGATCGCGAGACGTCCGGCGATCGCCTCGGTGAGCTGGCCGGTCAGCGACTCGGCCAGCCGCTGGGCCGCCTCCCGGGCAGGCCCGGTGAAGCCGTGCTCGGTGAACTGGTCGGCGGCGCTCTTGTACTCGTGCCGCTTGCCGACCTGGTACTCGAGCCCCAGCTTGTCCAGCGCGCCGCGGTAGAACCACTGCTCCACGTTGATGCCGGTGAGCCCGACATCCCCGGACGGCTGCAGGTAGATCCGGTCGAAGGCGGTGGCCAGGTAGTAGGGGACGTTGCCAGCGGAGAAATCGCCGAACGTCTCCGCCCAGGCCACGGTGAGCTTCCCGGCCCGCCCGAACTCGCGGACCGCCGTGCGCAGCTCCTGCACCCGGGCCAGCCCGATCCGGCGCCCGCCCACCTTCACCACCAGCGCCCTGACCCGTTCGTCTGAACTGGCGCGGCGCAGCCCATCGAAGACGTCGTTGAGCCGGGGCCGGCGCATCGTGAGGAGGGCCGACACGGGGTCGGCCGGAGGCTCCTCCGCGATGCCCTCGGTCAGGTCCAGTTCCAGGATGAGCGGGGCCGTCCACCGCCGGCGCAGCTTGACGATCTGGTCTGCGAGCGTCGATTCGGGCATGAGGCCAGCCTAAGCGGCTGTGAGCGCAGGCGTCGCAGCCCTGCCGGCGGGTCGGTCGCCGGCTGGCCGGATCTCACCGGCTGGCCGGATGCCGCCGGCTGCGCCGGATCTCGCCGGCTGGCCGGGTGCCACGGAAGGGGCCGGGTGCCGCGGGCTGGCCGGGTGCCGCGGGCTGGCCGGGTATCGTCGGCGGCGATGACGGAGCGGGACGGGAACGGCTGGGTCACCTGCAGCCTCGGGCACCAGCACTGGGGACGTTACGGGGCGGCCGGGTTGCTCGTGTCCGCCCCGGACCTGTCCGGGCAGACCGTGGTCTTGCTCCAGCGACGGGCCGGGTGGACCGCCAGTGGCGGCACCTGGGGAACGCCCGGCGGCGCCCGCGACAGCCATGAGCCTGCCGCCGCGGCAGCGTTGCGGGAGGCGGCCGAGGAGTGCGGGCTGCCGCCGGAGGCGGTGCGGATCACCGGCATGCGTATCGACGACCACGGCGGCTGGTCGTACCGGACGCTGCTGGCCAGGGCGGAGTCCCCCTGCCCGGTGCATGCGGCCAGCCCGGAGACGGCGGAGGCGGCGTGGATCCCGGTGGCCGACGTCGGCGGGCTCGGCCTGCACCCCGGGTTCGCCGGGCAATGGCCGGTGCTCAGGGAAGCGCTGGCGCCGGTCTCGGTCATCGTGGACGGCGCGAACGTGATGGGTGCCCGGGCCGACGGGTGGTGGCGTGACCGGGCAGCGGCCGCGACCCGGCTGCACTCCGAAATCTCGGCGCTGAGCGCCCGCGGCGTGGGCGCCCTGCCGGAGGGGGTGGCCGGCGCCGGGCTGGACTGGTGGTTCCCCGAGTTCACGCTCGTGATCGAGGGAGCGGCCCGGGCAGCTGCCGGGCACCTGGCGGCGTCCGGGGCGGATGTCCGGGTGGTCGCCGCCGGGGGTTCCGGCGATGACACGATCGCGGTGCTGGCCGGGCAACTGCCCGGGGGCCGGCTGG
>JAIRTY010000458.1 GCA_031254715.1 Nocardiopsaceae bacterium
CCATTGCCAGGTCGGCTGCCGCTGCCTGGAAGAAGGCGGCTGCCTCCGCTTCCTGCAATCCCGCAGCCTGGCCGACCTGCCTCATGGATCGAGCGTACGCGTTGGCAGCTGCGGCTCACGCCACTCTGCTGGCCACGGCACCGACCTGACCAGGTGCGGCGCGGTACAACACGAAGCCCTCCAGCAGCGCGGCACCGCAGCCAGCGCAGGCCCACTCGGGGCAGTACCCGTCCGGAGAGTCCGGGCAGCTGCCCGGATCCGCGTGGTGCTGCTCGAAGAGCCGGTCATCGCCGCACTCGGGACAGTGGCGGAACTCCTGGCTCATCACCGCGACCTCCTCGGCCCGGGGACACGGCCCCGGAACCCCCGCAGAACTAGTCCGGGGGTGATCGGGAAACCCCCGTCAGGTGCGACAACGATCGTGACATGACCGGCGGTCACAGCCGGGGATATCCGGCGGCGTGTCCCGTTCCCGCCCTGTGAGATGCTCGGGGGCGTGCCGAGCGACCTGGCGGATTCGCCATTCCTGCGGGCCTGCCGCGGCCTGCCGGTGCCGAGAGTGCCGGTGTGGTTCATGCGCCAGGCGGGCCGGGCGCTGCCCGAGTACCACGCGGCCCGGGCCGGCCTGCCCATGCTGACCGCCTGCGCCACCCCGGACCTGGTCACCGAGCTGACCCTGCAGCCGCTGCGGCGCTACCAGGTCGACGCAGCCATCCTGTTCAGCGACATCGTGGTGCCGCTGAAGGCGGTCGGGGTCGGCATCGACATCAAGGCCGGGGTGGGCCCGGTGGTGGACCAGCCCATCCGGGAACGCCGGGACCTGGCCGCGCTGCGGCCGCTCGAGCCCTCCGATGTGCCCTACGTCAGCGAGGCGGTCGGCTCGCTGGTGGCCGAGCTCGGCGCGACCCCGCTGATCGGCTTCGCCGGCGCTCCCTTCACCCTCGCCTCCTACCTGGTCGAGGGCGGTCCCTCCCGGAACCTCGAGCGCACCAAGTCGCTGCTGTACTCCGACCCGCCGCTGTGGCACGACCTGCTGGACCGGCTGGCCACCATCACGATCTCGTTCCTGCGGGTGCAGATCGCCGCCGGGGCGTCCGCGGTGCAGCTGTTCGACTCGTGGGCCGGAGCCGTCGGGCCGGACGACTACCGGGAGAGCGTGCTGCCGCACAGCCGCCGGGTGCTGACCGGACTCGCTGGCGCCGGCGTGCCGCTGATCCACTTCGGGGTCGGCACCGGCGAACTGCTCGGGCTGATGGCCGACGCCGGGGCGGACGTGGTCGGGGTGGACTGGCGGGTGCCCCTGGATCAGGCCGCCCGCCGGGCCGGCCCAGGCACCGCGCTGCAGGGCAACCTGGACCCGGCCGTGCTGCTCGCCCCGTGGCAGGTGATCGAGCGGCACGCCGCCGACGTGCTGGCGCGAGGCCGGGCCGCCCGCGGGCACATCTTCAATCTCGGTCACGGCGTGCTGCCGGAGACCAGCCCGGACGCGCTCGCCCGGCTCGCCGATTACGTCCGCGAACGGCCGCGCACCCAGCCGGAGTGATCAGCGCGCCGGGCCCGGCGGTCAGCCGGCCGGGCGGGGGCCGGCGCGTTGCCGCAGCCGCCGCCGCAGCCAGTAGCCGAGCCACCCGGCCAGTGCGATCGGCACCGCGAACGGCAGCGCCGCGCCCAGCCCGGTGAGGACCGCCCACACCACCATGACCAGCGCGTGCCAGCCGCCGGCCAGGCCGCGGACGAACCCGCCGCCCCGCCGGTGCCGGGTGGCCACGGCGGCGTGCCTGGCCGCAAGCACCAGCGTCACCGTGGCGTAGCTGGTCTCGCGGCTCAGCGCCCGCTGCTGGGCCTCCAGCGCTTCCAGGCCCGACTCCTGCGCGTTGATCTGGTCCTGCACCGCCAGCAGCGAGCCGACCGACCCGGCCCGCCCCAGCAGCGCCCGGAGCTGGGAGATGGCGGCCCGGGCGGAGGCGACCCGGCTGCTGGTGTCCGCGACCGCCTGGGTGACGTCCTGGGCGTGCTGCGTGAGCGACACCCGGGTGCCGAGCTGGCCCCCGGACAGCTCGGCAAGCACCCGCGGGTACGCAGCGGCCGGCACCTTCAGCTCCAGGTGCACCAGCGGCCCGCCGTGCCGGCCCCGTCCCCGCTCCGCGTTCTCGCTGGCGACGTAGCCGCCCGCGGCGGAGGCGATCCGGGTGGCCTGGGCGGTGGCGCGGCTCACGTCGGCCGACCTGATGGTCATGCCGGCGCGGTAGACGATGGACCTCGAACGGACGGCGGCGAGCTTCGCGCCCGCGCCGCTCGCGCCCGCGCCGCTTGTGCCCGCAGCGCGCGAGCGGGCGCCGAGCGAGCCGGCGCCGGCGGCCGCTGGCTGCGCCATCGACCCGGGCGCGCTGTGGCGGGACCCGGCCGATGAGGAGGAGATGGCGGCGCCCGAGCAGGCGGCCGTCAGCATGCAGAAGCCGGCGATGAGCACCGCGCCGGCAGCGGTCCGCCCGCGGCCTGATAGCCGGGCGGAATAGGGTGACATGGACGCTGTCATGCCGGTCAGACGCGGCCTGCCCGGACCGGGGTTCCGCCGCCGCAATCACGGATTGGCATCAGAGCACACCTCCCTTAGCGGGGAGGATCGCTGCTCGTATCGACTGAGAATCCTCTGCGCCAAGCCGTGCGGCGGCCGATGCCGGGGCAGACCGCGACATGTGCCAGGGTTGGACCGTGACTGAGGCTGAGCCGCCGCGGGTGGTGATCGTGGGCGGCGGGATCGCCGGGCTGGCCGCCGCGTTCTTCCTGCGCGATGAGCCGGTGGCGGTGACCGTGCTGGAAGGGTCGGCCCGGATCGGCGGGAAGCTGGCCGTCTCCGAGGTGGCCGGGGCCCCGGTCGACGAGGGCGCCGAGTCGCTGCTGGCCCGCCGCCCGGAAGGGACCGACCTGATCCGCGCCGTCGGGCTTGGCGGGCAGCTGGCCGAGCCGGGCACCACTTCGGCCGGGGTCTGGACCCGGGGGCGGCTGCGCCCGCTGCCGGCCCGTCAGTTCCTGGGCGTCCCCGCCGACCTGGCCGAACTGGAACGCTCCGGGGTGCTGTCGGCCGCCGGGCTGGCCCGTGCCCGGCAAGACGAAGGCCTGCCGGCCACCCCCCGCGGCGATGACGTCCCGGTCGGCGGCTACATCGGGGCCAGGTTCGGCCAGGAACTGGTGGACCGGCTGGTCGACCCGCTGCTTGGCGGGGTGTACGCGGGACGGTCCGAGGAACTGTCGTTCGAGGCCACGATGCCTGCCCTGGCGCAGGAGTCGCGCCGTCACGCCTCGCTGGCAGCGGCGGCGTCCGCGCTCGTGGGCCCGCCGGGGCGCAGCCAGCCGCCACGGCCGGCCGGGCCGGTCTTCACCACCCTGGCCGGCGGGCTCGGCACGCTGCCGGACGCGGTGGCCGCCGCCGCCGGGGCCCGGGTGCGCACCGGCGTGATGGTGCGCGAGCTGGCCCGGGCCCCCTCCGGCTGGCGGCTGACCGCCGGGTCGGCGCACGCCCCCGAGCAGATCACCGCCGATGCGGTGATCCTGGCCGTCCCGGCCCGGCCCGCCAGCCGGCTGCTGGCCGGGATCGCGGGGGACGCGTCGGGCGCGCTGGCCGGCATCCCGTACGCCAGCATCGCCATCGTCACCCTCGCCTACCGCGAGCAGGCATTCCCGCGCCCGCCCGCGGGCAGCGGCTACCTGGTGCCCGCGGTGGACGGGCATCCGGTCAAGGCGGTCACGTTCGCCACCGGGAAGTGGCCTCAGCTGGCGGCTGCCGCGCCCGGCACCGTGCTGGTGCGGTGCTCGCTGGGGCGGGCCGGCGAGGAAGCCACGCTGCAGCGCGACGACACGGAGCTGGCCGCGCTGGCCGCCGCGGACCTGGCAGCGGCCACCGGGGTGACGGGCGCGCCGGCCGCGGCGCGGGTCAGCCGGTGGGGCGGAGCGCTGCCGCAGTACCTGACCGGGCACCTCGGCCGGGTGGCGCGGGTCAGGGCCGGCGTCGCCGCCCAGCCGGGCCTGGCGGTGTGCGGGGCCGCCTACGACGGGCTCGGCATTCCCGCCTGCGTCGCCACCGCCCGCACCGCCGCGGCCCAGGTGGCTGCCTACCTGGCCGGCCCGCACGGCCAGGCCGGGCACGGCACCGGCCCGATGCGGGATCCGGGGGCGGCGCGCTCGCGCGGATGACCGACAATGAGTACATGGCAGATGACAGCGGCGCGGACCGGCGCGATGACCGGGTGCGGCGCGAGCAGGACAAGCTGGTCAGCGAGACGATGGAGCGGGTGACGGCCGGCATCGCCGCGGCGGCGGACAGCAGCCGCCGGCCGCGGGCCCGCGAGCTCAACCAGCTCATCCGCTACACCATGTGGTCGGTGTTCCGGGTCACCGCCGCTGGCGGCCTGGCCGACGTGCCCGGCGGCCGCGAGGGCGCGGCCGCCGAGGCGGAGGAACTGCTCGCGCAGGCCGCGGGCAAGGACATCGTGACCCGTGGCTGCTACGACGTGCAGGGCCTGCGGGCGGACGCCGACTACCTGTTCTGGTGGCACGCGCCGTCCCCCGACGATCTGCAGGAGGTGTACGGGCGGCTGCGCCGCACCCGGCTCGGCCGCGCCAGCGAGCCGGCCTGGTCGGCGATGGCGCTGCACCGCCCGGCCGAGTTCAACAAGGGCCACATCCCGGCGTTCCTGGCCGGCGAGGAGCCCGGCAACTACATCAGCGTGTACCCGTTCGTCCGTTCCTACGAGTGGTACCTGCTGGCCCCGGCCGAGCGCCGGGCGATGCTCGCCGAGCACGGCAAGATGGCCCGCGAGTACCCGGACGTGCGGGCGAACACGGTTGCCAGCTTCGCCCTGAACGACTACGAGTGGATGCTCTGCTTCGAGGCGGACGAGCTGCACCGGATCGTGGATCTCATGCGCCACCTGCGAGGTGCTGCGGCCCGCCGGCATACCAGGGTAGAGATCCCGTTCTATGCCGGACGGCGCAAGCCGCTGCGGGAACTGATCGCCGCGCTGCCTTAGGTTGGCCGCGTTCGTACAGGCCAGGGGCTGATTCGCCCGCCCAGCTCGTCGCGAAGGTAGATTCGCGATCATGGCGGCGTATCAGGCGGCTCATGCCGGACCAGCAGCGGGCCTGCCCGCACAGCAGGAGCGAGCCCGGCAGGCGCTGCAGGCCATCCAGGAGGCGGGATGGCTGCGCCCGCCCGATGACCGCGTCCGGGCCCGGCTGGCCGGGCTTGGCCACTTCCCGGACTTCCCCGGGGAGCTGGCATGGCTGCCGTGTGATGTGGCAGGTCACCTCCGCGACAGCGCGCTGATCTTCTCGGCCCGCATCCAGGCCGCCCGCATGATTGACCGGCCGTATCTGGTCGACTTCTCCACCTGCGATCCGGCCCGGGTGGCACGCTACCGGTCGCTGCCCAGGGACCAGATGCTGCGCGAACTGGCGGCAGCCCAGCAGCGCTTGGCAGCGGCCGTAGCTGGGGTGACTCAGGCCGATATGGCCAGGACAGCCTGTCACGAATTTGACGGTGACGTCGCGCTGGCGGACATCCTCGCGTTCCTGCCCCGTCACCAGGCCGACCACGCTGAGCAACTCGAATTGCTCACGTAAGCGACCGCAGCCTCCAGCAAGACAGAAAGCACACCTGCAGGGAGGGCATTGGTGGTCGAGGTGCCTGTTTCGCGCCCCGATTCTGACTCATTGTGTCTGGTCGCGGCGGCGCCGTCGGTCACGCCGTGGTCGCTGCGTAGCGATCACGAAGAGCTGGTTGCAGGCGGGGTGGACGCGGTGTTCGCCACGGTCGCCTGCGGGTCCTAGACGCGATATGGGGCAGATGAGGGCACAGTGGGGCCACAAGCCGGCCAGCCAGTGGTCCTCATGGGCACAGCCGCCGAAGCCCCTGCCGCAGATACTGCGGCAGGGGCTTCGGCCTTGTCCGGTGCCATCTGTTATCGCGCACGGCGAACCACGGCGAGGCGGCGGGTCACCGCCGGGATGATGATGGCGGCGGCGATCAGGTGGCCGCAGGCCAGCGTGAGCTTGGTCGCGGCCGTGGCGTGCGCGGTCAGCGGGCCGGTCAGCGACAGCGCCAGCAGCGGCAGCGTGGTGGCCAGGAAGGCACGCGCCGGCCGTGTTGCGCGGCGGGCGAAGACGACCGCGAGCACGGTCGCCCAGAACGTGCCGAGGATCACGCCGAACGCGAGCCAACCGGCGTTGACCTGGGTGGCGGTGTGCGCGCCGAACGCGGCGGCCCGCAGCGGGACGCCCGCGGCGTGCGCGATCGCCCCGTAGGCTTCTATGACGGCCAGGGCGGCTGCCCCCGCGGCAATGCTCACCTGGGACACCGGCCGCCGGGTGCGGGCCGCAGTGCCGCCGGACGTGCTGGCTGGCGTGGAGGTAGTGGTAGTAGTCATTTCCTGGCTCCTTGCTGGATCGGCAGGGTGTCTCGCTTGATAGTCGGAGCCAGCGGCCAGCCTTCGACATCGGCTCCAGCGGATCACCTGGAATGGCGCGGAGATCGTCGTGTGCACGACGAAGAACGCCCCGAGCCCGCGCTAGACGGCCGTTGCACGGTCACACTTCTCAATTGGTGTGAACTATGACGAATCCGCCAACCCTGGGCCGGTGCGGCGGTCGGCCGTTCCCTGCGGGGCACGAGCCCACGGATTAGGTCAGGCGTTTCGCTAGCCGGCGCCGTCACAGCCCGGTGACATTGACCACAACCGCTTCCTGCGTGGAACGGGCGATGACCACCACTGCCTCGGCGTCGGGAGAGGGGTTCTCCTCCCGGTGCGGGACCTGCGGCGGCACCCACACGAAGTCGCCGGGACCGGTCTCGATCCGGGCGAGTGAGCCGGTCGCCGGATCGCGGAACACGAACGCCGGGTGCCCGGAC
>JAIRTY010000474.1 GCA_031254715.1 Nocardiopsaceae bacterium
CCCGGCCGACCGGGTCAAAAGAACTCAGCAGCATTACGCCCACCTCCACGGTGACGGTGCCCACCTGAGCCCCTCGGCCCAGGTTCCCTATCTTCTCACCTCGATCAAACCTTCAACTCAATTTATATATTCCTTGGAGTCCCCGCACTTGTCATCCGCTCCAGTCATCCTGGCGCCCGTTTTGCCTCAGTTCCGTGACTGGGGCGGATGACAAGTGGGCGTACGGGCATGGCCCGGCAGCGCGGGCAGCCCTAACGAACGGGCTCAGCTGACGTGCTCGATGATGGTGGCGCTGGGCTGAACGAACGGAGCTCAGCTGAGGCGTTCGATGATGGTGGCGTTGGCCTGGCCGCCGCCCTCGCACATGGTCTGCAGGCCGTACCGGCCGCCGGACCGTTCCAGCTCGTGCAGCAGCTTGGTCATCAGCACCGCGCCGGTGGCGCCGAGCGGGTGCCCGAGCGCGATGGCCCCGCCGTTCGGGTTCGTCTTGGCCAGCGACGCTCCGGTGTCGCCCGACCATGCGATGAGCACCGGCGCGAACGCCTCGTTCACCTCGAACACGTCGATCTCACCGACCCCGAGGCCGGCCTTGCCGAGCGCCTGCTCGGTGGCGGGGATCGGCGCTGTGAGCATGAACACCGGGTCGCTGCCGGTCACGGAGAGCGAGACGATCCTGGCCCGCGGGGTGAGCCCGTGCCGTGCCACCGCTTCCGGCGAGGCGATGAGTACCGCCGCCGCCCCATCCGAGATCTGCGACGCGGCCGCGGCGGTGATCTCCCAGCCCTCGCGCAGCGGCGCCAGCCCGGCCATCTTTTCCAGCGACGTGTCCCGGCGCGGCCCCTCGTCCACGGCGACCCCGTTGACCGGCGCGATCTGGCTGGCGAACCGCCCCTCGTCGATCGCCGCCGTCGCACGGCGGTGGCTCTCCAGCGCGAACTCCTCCAGCTCCTGCCGCTTGATGCCCCACTTCTCGCAGATCAGCTGCGCCCCCCGGAACTGGGAGATCTCCTGGTCCCCGTACCGGCTGCGCCAGCCGTCCCCGAACGGCAGCGGCATCCCCTTCTCGGCCGCCAGCATGATGGTCGAGCCCATCGGGACCACGCTCATGCTCTCGACCCCGGCGGCGACCACCAGGTCCTGGGTGCCGGACAGCACGGCCTGGGCGGCGAAATGGACCGCCTGCTGGGACGAGCCGCACTGGCGGTCCACGGTGACGCCTGGCACGTGCTCGGGCAGCCCGGCCGACAGCCACGCCTGCCGCGCGATGTCCAGCGTCTGCGGGCCGATCTGGGACACGCACCCCATGATCACGTCGTCCACGGCGCCGGCGTCCGCGCCGGTCCGGCTCATCAGCTCGGCCAGCACGTGAGCGGCGAGGTCCACCGGGTTGATGCCGGACAGGCCGCCGCCCCGCTTGCCGACCGGCGTCCGGACCGCCCCCACGATGTAAGCCTCAGCCACGGCGCCCTCCAGCGCGTTCGGGGGCGTGCCCGCCCCGGTCTGCATCGCTCAGCCCGTATGTTACCCGCCGGTTAACCAGCCCGGGCATTTCCATTCCGAACGGGCAGGCCACAGGCTGATGTTCCTGCCCCCGCCAGCCTCCGTCGTCGCGCCCCCGCCCGCAAGGGGTTGCGGGCGGGCGCAGCCCTCTTATGCTCAGTGAGGAGCGAACCGGGAGGCACGAACCGGGAGGCACGGTGACCCAGGGACTGATCCTGCTGGTGTTCCTGGCCGCCCTGGTGGCGTTCGGCTGGACCCGGCTGCGGCGCCGCCTGGGCATGCGGATCACCTGGGAGACCATCGCCACCGTGATGGCGATCTTCATCCTGGCCGTGCTCACCCTGTGGGCGTTCTCCCGCCGTTAGGGCAGGTCCCGGCCGCCTACGCGCTGGTGGGAACCTCGAACCACACCACCTTGCCGTCCCTGGTCGGCCGCGAGCCCCACCGCTTGGCCAGCCGGTCCACCAGGTAGAGTCCCCGGCCGCCCTCGTCGGTCTCGGCGGCGGTCCGGATCCGCGGCAGCCGCAGGTCGCTGTCGAAGACCTCCACCCAGACCGCGGCGCCGCCCCGGCGCAGCCGCAGCGTGAACTCGCGGCCTGCCCCGTCCGCTTCCCGGCTGCCATCCAGGGTCAGGCTCGGTCGCGGCACCAGGCTCGGCGCGGCAGCGGGCTCGAGCGCGAGCGACTGCCGCCGCCGGGCCACGGCGGTATGCAGCACCACGTTGGTCACCACTTCCGACACCAGCAGGCAGGTGAGCTCGATCTCGCCGGGCCGCATGCCCCACTTGTGGAACACCGACCCGGCCAGGCGCCGCGCCTCGGGCACCCGGATCGCCTCGGCGCCGAACGTGCGCTCCCACGAGTCGAGGCGCTCCGCCGACGTCTGCACGACCACGATGGCCATGTCGTCGTCGACGTCCCCTGGCACGGCTTCCTCCGCCGCCTGCGCGATGGCCTGCACTCCGGCGCCGGCCGCCCGCCGGACCGCCTCGGTGAGCATCGCGAACGCCTCGTCCTCGGAGTAGTGCCCAGGACCGTCGGGCCGCTGCCGCCGGTCGGTGAGGCCGTCTGTGTACAGGACCAGGGTGGATCCCGGCGGGAGGCGGCGGGTCTCCTCCCGGTAGGCGGGCGCTCCGGCCACCGCCATGCCGCGCACCCCCAGCAGCAGTCCCTTGTCGGTCATCGGCAGCTTCGCCACCGTGCCGCCGGACACCAGCAGCGGCGCGTCGTGGCCGGCGTTCGCGAACGACAGCGTCCGCGACCACGCGTCATACACGAAGTAGGTGCAGCTGACCACCGGCGAATACGGCTCAGATCCAAGCGTGCGGCACCAGTCATCCAGCTTGTGCAGGATCTCCGCTGGCGGCTTGTCGTCCTGGGCGAACGCCCGCAGCGCCGCCCGCAGCTGGCCCATCACCGCCGCGGCGCGGGCGCCGCGGCCCTCCACGTCGCCGATGACGATGCCGACCCGGCCGGCCGACAGCGGGACGAGGTCGTACCAGTCCCCGCCCACCTGGGTCTGGATGCCCTGGCCGTGGGTTTCCAGCGGCCTGGCCGGCACGTACCGCCAGGCCACGCTGATCCCGTCGAAGCTGGGCAGCTGCTGCGGGAGCAGGCTGGTCTGGAACGCCAGTGCGGTGCGCCGTTCCTCCCCGAACAGCATTGCGTTGTCGATCGCGATCGCCACCCGGCCGGCCACGGCGGCCAGGAAATCCCGGTCGTCGGCGTCGTAGCGGGGATCCTGCCGCCTGGTCAGCCCGGACAGCGCGAGGCTCATCACGCCGAGCAGCTGGCCCCGGGCGAGCAGCGGCACCGCGACGATCGAGACGAGGCCGACATCCTCGGCCGCGCGCAGGCTCGCCTCGGTCGGGGCCGGGAATTCGCCGTCGGCCAGGTCCTCCACCAGCACCGGCTCCTGCCTGGCCATGGCCTGCTGGCAGAAGTGCCCGGCGGGGTAGCTGATCTGGTCGCCGGCCTCGGCCCAGCTGCCCGGCGGCGGCCGCCAGTCCCTGGCGTGGAACTGCGCCCGCCGGATCAGCTTGTCGCCCTGGAACAGGTCGATCAGGCAGTGATCGGCGAACTGCGGCACCAGCGTCTCGGCCACGTGCCGGAGCGTGGCATCGAGTTCCAGGGATCCCGCCAGCCGCTCCCCGATCTGCTCCAGCAGCCGGATCCGGTCCCGCTCGCGCTGGCTGCCGCGGCGGGTGGCCTCCCGGGCGATGATCACGATGCCGTCCACGGCGCCGCTGTCCTCGCGCAGCGGCACCGCCTGCGCCGCCGCGATCACCGTGGTCCCGTCGGGCCGCCGGGCGGCGAAGGTGCCGTCCCAGGGCTGCCCGCGCAGCACCTGCCCGGCGAGCCCGGCCGGTGCCGGCGGAGCCCCTCCGGTCAGGTCGAACAGGCGGCGGGCGAATGGGTTGGCGTAGCGCAGGCCGCCGTCGGCGCCGGTGACCAGGATCGCGGCCTCGGCCTGCGCGAGGACTTCCGCGTCCGCCAGGCCCGGCCGGGGGGAGACGCCGCCAGGATCAGTCACCGGCAGGCCCAGGGGTCTCAGGGGTCTCAGGGCCGGGCGACGAACACGTGCGCGGCGACCAGGCGCGGCAGTTCCGCCGTGGTGCCGCCGGAAGAGTCCTCACTTGTCACCCGCACGCCGTCATCGGTTGCCGCGAGCATGACCTCGCGTCCGGGTTGTATCCCGCCGCGCCAGAGTTTAAGCATCAGCGCGGCATCGCTTTGTACCTGTTCGCTGATCCTTGCGATCACCACCGGGCCCGCGTGCCCCAGCGCGGCGCTGGCCATGGACTCGGCCCGCTCCCGGCCGGCGTCTCTGGCCAGGGCGAGCGCCTCGTCCGGCACGTGCAGCTCGGCCAGTCCCGGGATCACGTTGCCGTGCGGGCACCGCACCGGGTAGCCGAGCAATTCCACCAGCCGCCGCTCCACGTGCTCGGAGATCACGTGCTCCCACCGGCAGGCCTCGACGTGCACTTCCTCCCAGGGCAGCCTGATCACCTCGACCAGCAGGCACTCAGCCAGCCGGTGCTTGCGCATCACCCGGACCGCCAGCGCCCGTCCCTGGTCGGTCAGCGCCAGCTGCCGGTCGCCTTCCACCCGCAGCAGCCCGTCCCTGGCCAGCCTGGCCACGGTCTCGCTGACGGTGGGCCCGCTCTGGGAGAGCCGTTCGGCGATCCGTGCCCGCAGCGGCGTGATGCCCTCCTCCTCCAGTTCGAAGATGGTCCGGAGGTACATCTCGGTGGTGTCGATCAGCCCGCGCGCGGTCACTGCCACTCCCTTCCCACCTGATGTTATGCGCTAGGCGCGAGTATCAGGGCGGTGCTCAGGGGGAGAGCCGCTCCACCCGCCATCCGGCGCCGTCGCGCCGGTACCGGAGCCGGTCGTGCAGCCTGCTCGGCCGGCCCTGCCAGAACTCGGCGATCTCGTGCCGGATCAGGTAGCCGCCCCAGAACTCCGGCATCGGGACCGTGGTCCCCTCCGGCCACCGCTCGGCCAGCGCGCGGAAGCGCTGTTCCAGCACGTCGCGAGACCGCAGCACGGTGGACTGCCTGCTGGTCCAGGCGCCGAGCTGGGAGCCGTGCGGGCGGGAGTGGAAGTACGGCTCGCTCTCGGCGGCCGACAGCGGCGTCACCGCGCCCTGGATGATCACCTGGCGGCGGATCGGGTACCACGGGAACAGCAGGCTGGCCCGGGGGCAGCCGGACAGGTCCTGCGCCTTGCCGGAGGTACGGTTGGTGTAGAAGGTGAACCCGTCCGGCCCGTGCTCCTTGAGCAGGACAGACCGGGAGCGGGGCCAGCCTTCCGCCGACACCGTGGACAGCACCATAGCGTTCGGCTCCGCCAGGCCGGCCGCCTCGGCGTCGGCCAGCCACCGCGAGAACTGCGTCACGGGGTCGGCGGCCAGCATTCCCTCATCCAGGGTGGTAGCTAGCTCCACGGGTACTGATCTTCACACAGCCGGCGGCACTGGCGGGGCCCGGGCCGGCAAGGCCTGGCAATTTTCACGGGCCGGCCGCCTATCCGCGCGAGCGCCCGCAGGAGTTGAATGAACCCCGGCACGCAGCCAACGTCGCGCATGAGGAGATGGAGGAGCCCATAGATGTCCGACTTCAGGCCGGGCCTCGAAGGAGTGGTCGCTTTCGAGACCGAGATCGCCGAGCCCGACCGGGAGGGGGGCGCGCTCCGCTACCGGGGCGTGGACATCGAGGAGCTGGTCGGTCACATCTCGTTCGGGCAGGTCTGGGGCCTGCTGGTGGACAACTCGTTCGGGCCAGGGCTGCCGCCCGACGAGCCCTACCCGGTCCCGGTGCACTCCGGTGACATCCGGGTCGACGTGCAGAGCGCGCTGGCCATGCTGGCGCCCGCCTGGGGCATGCAGCAGCTGCTCGACATCAGCGACGAGCAGGCCAGGGACGACCTGGCCCGGGTGTCGGTGCAGGCGCTGTCGTTCGTGGCGCAGTCCGCGCGCGGCCCGGGCCTGCCGCGGGTGAGCGAGCACCGGGTGAACGAGGCGGGCAGCATCGCCGAGCGGTTCCTGACCCGGTGGCGGGGCGATCCGGACCCGCGCCACGTCCGGGCCGTGGACGCGTACTGGACCTCGGCCGCCGAGCACGGCATGAACGCCTCCACGTTCACCGCCCGCGTGATCGCGTCGACAGGCGCGGACGTGGCCGCCTCGATGTCGGGAGCGGTCGGCTCGATCTCAGGGCCGCTGCACGGTGGCGCGCCCGCCCGGGTGCTGCACATGATCGAGGAGGTCGAACGGCTCGGCGACGCCCCAGCGTATGTGCGCACAGCGCTCGACCGGGGAGAGCGGCTGATGGGGTTCGGCCACCGGGTGTACCGGGCCGAGGACCCCCGGGCCCGGGTCCTGCGCCGCACCGCCAAGGAAGTGGGGGCAGCCAGGTACGAGGTGGCGGTGGCGCTGGAATCGGCGGCCCTGGCGGAGCTGCAGGCCCGGCGGCCGGACCGGGTGCTGGCCACGAACGTGGAGTTCTGGGCCGCGATCGTGCTCGACTTCGCCGAGATCCCGGCGACCATGCTGCCGTCCATGTTCACGTGCGCGCGGACCGCCGGCTGGGCGGCGCACATCCTGGAGCAGAAGCGGACCGGCCGGCTGGTCAGGCCGAGCGCGCGGTACGTGGGCCCGCCGCCGCGGCCGGTTGGTGACGTCCCCGGCGCCGCCAGCGTGCTGCGGGCGAGCTGAGGGCGCCTGGGACCCGCTCAGCTGCCCGCGACCAGCTCGCTGCGCAGCGCGGCCATGGCGCGGGCCATGTGGCTCTTGACCGCCCCCTGGCTGATCCGCATGCTGGCGGCCACTTCCCGTTCCGGCAGGTCCAGGTAGAAGCGGAGGACCACCGCCTCCCGCTGCCGGCACGGCAGCGTGCGCAGGGCCGCCACCACGGCCGAGCGCTCGAGCAGGGTGATGGCACCTTGCTCGGCGCTGGGCTCGTCGGGTGCCGGCTTGGGCTGGTTCCGGTCCACCACGGCCCGGTGCCGCAGCAACGACCTTGCCCGGTTCACCACCGACCGGCGCAGGTAGGAGACGGCCTTGTCGCGGTCCCGCAGCCGCGTGAACCCCCGGTGCATCGCGACAAAGCAGTCCTGCACCACATCCTCGGCGGTGGACCTGTCTCCGGTCAGCAGCGCGGCCAGCCTGACCAGCGGCTGGTACTCGGAATGGTAGAGCGCCGCCAGCAGCTGGTCGGCGTCCGGCTGCGCAATGGCGGCAGGAGCAGCTAACGTGCTCCCGGCGGCGACTATCGGAATGGCATCATCGCCGTTCGCAGCCGGGCTCAACAGCATCGCGCTCCTTAACGTCCAGCCCGCGGGAGGTTCCCCCCCGACCTCCCGCGGCGCTCGGCTCCGGGCGTGATCACCGCAGCCAGGAATGACAGTAGAGCGCGGGTTCCGCCACTGGCAGGGGCTATCGTCCCGGCCGCTGTGGGACCTTCGTCCATCGCGCGGCCGGGCCCGGGCGGCAGGGGCGGGCCGGCCGCCCGCGGGTGCCCGCTACCCTGGGACCGTGACCAGCATCGTCCTTCCCCCCGGTATCAAGCCTGCTGACGGCAGGTTCGGCAGCGGCCCATCGAAGGTCCGCCCTGAGCATCTGGCCGCACTGGCCGCCTCCGGCGACCGTTACCTCGGCCCCTCGCACCGCCAGCCGCCGGTGCGCTCGCTGGTGGGCCGGGTGCGGGAAGGACTGGCCGCCCTGTTCGAGCTCCCGGACGGCTACCAGGTGGTGCTGGGGAACGGCGGCACCACCTGCTTCTGGGACGTGGCGGCCGCCGGGCTGGTGGAGCAGCGGTCCCAGCACGTGTCGTTCGGCGAGTTCTCGTCGAAGTTCGCCAAGGTCACCGCGGGCGCCCCGTGGCTGGCGGACCCGAGCGTGATCGAGTCCCCGGCCGGAACCCACCCGCTGCCGCGGGCAGAGGCCGGGATCGACACCTACGCGCTGACCCACAATGAGACCTCCACCGGGGTCGCCATGCCGATCCGCCGGGTGCCGGGGGCAGACTCCGGCGCGCTGGTGATCGTGGACGCCACCAGCGGCGCAGGCGGGCTGCCGGTGACGGCGTCGGAGACCGACGTGTACTACTTCGCGCCGCAGAAGAACTTCGGGGCGGACGGCGGGCTGTGGATCGCCCTCATGTCACCGGCGGCGCTGGAGCGGGCCGAGCGCATCGCCGCCGGCGACCGCTACATCCCCGGATTCCTGTCGCTGCCGGCCGCTGTCGACAACTCGGCGAAGCTGCAGACGCTCAACACCCCGTCGGTGGCGACGATGTTCCTGCTGGCCGAGCAGCTGGACTGGCTGCTGAGCCAGGGCGGCCTGGCGTGGGCGGTTGCCCGCACCGCCGACTCCGCCACCCGGCTGTACACCTGGGCGGAGAAGGCACCGTTCGCGACCCCGTTCGTGGCCGATCCGGCGCACCGGTCGCAGGTGGTCGGGACCATCGACTTCACCAGCGCGGACGCGGCAACGGTCGCGTCCACGCTGCGCGAGAACGGGGTCGTGGACACCGAGCCCTACCGCAAGCTCGGCCGTAACCAGCTCCGCATCGCCATGTTCGCCTCGGTCGACCCCGCCGACGTGGAGGCGCTCACCGCCTGCATCGACTACATCGTGGAACGGCTCTAACGCCGGGGAAGCCCCCGCGACGGCGGAGTCAGCGCACCAGCGACCCGATCAGCACGGTGAGCACCAGCACGGCCAGCACCGCCGACAGCAGCCAGCGGGTGGTCCGGTTCACGCCAGGCAGCCTAGTGGCTGGCCGGCGATGCGCGGAGCCGCCAGGTGCCGAGGGTCTGGTAGCGGGGCTCCCCGCCCGGACGGCTGCGGATGAGATAGACCTCGCTGGCGGTCCAGGGCCGGCCGTCGTATCCGGACAGCTGCTCCACCAGCGGCCTGACGTCCGCCGGCGCCCGGCACCTGGCGAGGGTCAGGTGCGGCTGGTAGCGGCGTCCCTCGCCGGACGGCGGGGCCCCGGCCCGCCGGGCGCCCGCTGCCACCGAGGCGGCTAGGGCCGCGAGCCCGCGCCGGTCGCCCTGGATGCCTGCCCACAGCACCCGGGCCCGTCCGGGAGCGGGGAAGGCGCCGGCCCCGCGGAGTGACAGCAGCAGGCTGGCGTGGCGGGCCGCCGCCCGTTCCAGCCGGGTGCCGAGCCGGCTTTCGAGCCCGTCCTCCACCTCACCCAGGAAGGCGAGCGTGAGATGCCACGCCTCCTGCCCGGTCCAGCGCAGCCCGGGCCAGGCGGGCCGCAGCGGCGCCACCACCCGCTCCAGGTCGCTGACCGAAGACGACGGCAGCGCGAGCGCGACGAACAGCCTCATGAGCCTTACTCACCGGTTGCGCCGTCGATCCGCTCCCGCAGCAGGTCGGCGTGGCCGTTGTGGCGGGCGTACTCCTCGATCATGTGAAGCATGACCCAGCGGAGGGTGTACCGCCCGCCCCGCCGCTCGAACCCGGTGTCCAGCGACGGCGCGGCGGCCTCCGCCCGCCGCGCCTGCTCGCATTCCTCCCGCCAGGCCGCGAACGCCTCCGCCCGGTCGGCGGTGCCTGCGTCGTCGAAGTCGCCGTCCGGGTTGTCGTCGCCGTAGTACCGGGGCGGAATGTCCTCGCCCAGCAGCCCGCGGCGGAACCAGGCTCGTTCCGTCTCCGCCATGTGCCTGACCAGCCCCAGCAGGGACAAGCTGGACGGCGGTGCCGAGCGCTCCCGCAGCTGGGCATCATCGAGCCCGTCACATTTGCGGGCCAGGGTGGCCCGGTGGTAGTCCAGCCAGGCAGCCAGCATCTCCCGTTCCCCCGCCGCCAGCGGGGGATCGGTGCGGTCAGTCGTCATGCAGCGAGTCTGGCCGGCCGCACGCTGGCGCGCAGCCGCATCCCCCGGGCACGGGCGAGCAGCAGCGCCGCCGCTACCGCCGCGGCGGCCGAGATCACCCCGCCCGCGATCAGGCTCATCCGGGCGCCGAACTGCTCGGCGACCCAGCCGACCAGCGGGGAGCCGAGCGGCGCGCCGCCCAGGAAGACGAGGATGTACAGCCCCATGACCCGGCCGCGCACCGAGGCCG
>JAIRTY010000550.1 GCA_031254715.1 Nocardiopsaceae bacterium
AGCTCCTTGATGCCGGTGGCACACGGCAGGCCGAGCTCGTGCGCGACCCGCACCCCGACCTGGTACCCGCCGGTGTCGGCAGCCTCGTTCCCGAACAGCAGCAGGTCGTACCCGTCAGCTCCGGGCCCGCGCCCGGCCCGCGCCTCGGCCGCGATCGCGGCCGCCGTCGCCATCGGGCCCCACTCGCCGCTCTGTTGCCCCGGCCAACCGGCCCCGGCCGACCTCCCGTCGGTCGCCAGCAGCACCGCCCGGCCAGCGCCCAGCGCCAGCGCGTCGCGAAGCTGCGCCTCCGCCTCGGGCGGGCCGAGCGTCAGCACGGTCACGGTGCCGCCGAGCCGCTCGGTGATCCGGACCGCCTCTTCCACCGCGCATTCCTCATGCGGGCTGATCGCGAACCCCGACATCCGGGTGTCCACGTCCTGCCCGTCGGGGGTGACCACGATCCGGCCGCCGACCACCGGCACCCGCTTGACGCACACGAGGATCTCCATCAGCACCGGATCCTGGCGTTGTCAGGGTCGAAAAGCGGGGTGGCGCCCGCCACCGCGACCGTGACCGGGTACCGCTCGCCGAAGTACTCGACGGCCAGCTTGGCGCCCTCCCGCGCGTCCGCCCGCGGCAGGTAGGCCATCAGCAGGTGCTTGCCCACCGAGGGTCCCGAGCCCGCGCTGGTCACGTAGGAGGGGCGGCCCGCTGAGTCGGTCAGCGGCTCGCCGCCGGCCGACAGCACCGGCTCGCCGCCCAGCATGTACCGGAGCCCGCCGCCGGCGCTGCGGTGATCATCGACGGTCAGCGTGCACAGCACCGCCGCGGGCGGGGCGGCACGCTGCGCCAGGTACGCGGCCTTGCCCACGAACTCCTGCGGCTTCACCTTCGGCCGCGCCATGCCGGCCTCGACCAGGTTGTAGTCGGGGGTCAGCTCGTTGCCGAAGGCGCGGTACCCCTTCTCGAGCCGGCCGGTGGTGCCGTACACGCCGATCCCGGCCGGCACCAGCCCGTGCGGCTGCCCGGCGTCCCACAGCGCGTCCCACAGCCGCGCCCCCTGCTCCATCGGCACGTGCAGCTCCCACCCGAGATCCCCCACGTAGGAGATCCGCGATGCGAGCACGGTGATGCCGGCGATCTCGGCTTCCCTGCACGTTCCGAACGGGAATCCGGCGTGGCTGAAGTCGTCCGCCGACGCCGAGGCCACCACCTCCCTGGCCTTCGGGCCCCAGATGCCCAGCGTGGTCCAGGCCGAGGTGAGGTCGGCGATGCCGGCCGGCCCGCCGGCCGGCAGGTGGCTGGTGAACCAGGCCAGGTCGGTCATGCCGGTGGCCCCGCCCGTCACCACCCGGAAGTGCTCGGCCCCGAGCCGCATCACGGTCAGATCGGCCTTGACCATGCCGTCCTCGTTCAGCAGCGAGGTGTAGATCACCCGTCCCGGCCGCACATCGGCCTGGGCCACCACCACCGACTGGATCGCGTCCAGCGCGCCCGGGCCGGTGACGTCGAAGACCGCGAACGCGGACAGGTCGACCAGGCCGCAGGCGTCCCGCAAGGCCAGGTGCTCGGCGTTGATGACCGGCGACCACCAGCGCGCGTCCCACTCGTCCGGCCGCTCGGCGAGCCGGCCGGCGTAGCGCTCAAGCAGCGGCTCGTTGCTGGCGTACCAGTGCGGGCGCTCCCACCCGGCTGTCTCGTAGAACACCGCGCCAAGGTCCTGCTCGCGCTGGTGGACCGGGCTGACCCGGACCGGGCGGCCGGACTCCCACTGCTCGGCCGGGTGGACGATGCCGTACATCTTGTTGAAGCCCTCCCGGGCCCGGGCCCGCACGTGGGCCACGGTCCGCTGGCAGGGGTAGAACCTGGCGACGTCCGCCTCGTGCACGTCCACCGTCGGCACCCGGCCCGACATCAGCTCGGCCATCGCCCGGCCGCAGCCGGGCCCCTCCTTGATCCAGCTCGCCGCCGCCGACCACAGCCCGGCGACCTCGGGCATCTCCCCCAGCAGCGGGTGGCCGTCCGGGGTCATCGAGATCAGGCCGTTGATCGCGTACCTGATGCCGGCCTTCTCGTCCCCCAGCAGCTCCGGCATCAGCTCCAGCGCCTCCGCGAGCTGCGGGTCGAAGTCGTCGGAGGTGAACGGCAGCTCGGTGGGCGACAGCGCGGCCTCATCGAGCGAGGGGATCTCGTCCGGGCTGACGATGATCGGCCGGTGGGCGTACGAGCCGACCTCCATGTCGCCGCCGTGCTGGCGCTCGTACATGTTCGTGTCCACGTCGCGCACGATCGGGTAGGAGATCTCCCCCGGCGTGCCGGCGAACAGCCCGATCGGCCCGACACTGATCATCTGGTGCACGACCGGGGTGAGCGCGAGCCGCGCGCCCGCCAGCCGCGCGATGCGCGGGCTCCACACCCCGCAGCAGATCACGCAGTGATCGGCGGCGATCTCGCCGGCGCTGGTGGCCACGGACCGGACCCGGGGGCGGCGGCCGCCCGGCTCGGTGCCGATGCCCAGCACCTCGGTGCCGGCCAGCACCGTCAGCGCGCCGGACCGTTCCGCCTCCTCGCGCATCAGGGTCCCGGCCCGGAGCGGGTCGACCACGCCGACCGCAGGGAAGCTGGCCCCGCCCAGGATGACGGACTCGTCCAGGTAGGGCACCAGCTTGCGGCATTCCCCTGGCGTCAGCACCTGGGCGTCGATGCCCCACGCCTTCGCGGCGGTGCACCGGCGGCGCAGCTCGGCCATGCGCTCCCCGGTGCGGGCAACCTCGATCCCGCCGCTGCCAGTGAACACGCCGAGCTGCTGGTACTGCTCGGTGCTGTCGCGGGTGAGCTCCATCATCATCTTCGAGTACTCGATCGGGAAGATGAAGTTGGAGGCATGGCCGGTCGAGCCGCCGGGGTTCGGCATCGGGCCCTTGTCCACCAGCACCAGGTCCCGCCAGCCGAGCCGGGCCAAGTGACAGGCGAGGCTGTTGCCGACGATCCCGGCGCCGATGATGACGGCACTTGCCCGGGCGGGAGAGTCACTCATGCCGCTGATTCCTGCCAATCTGTTTCCTCAAGCCGGGAGCCGCCGGGCGGGTTGCGGGCCGCGCCGCCCGGCGGCTCCCTGGGCGGTGTGCCTATTCGACCGGGATCTCCTTGTTGACCAGGGACAGGTCGATGCCCTGCCGCCGCCGGACGACCCGGGCGACCACATAGATGACAATGGCCAGCACGTACATTGCCCCCATGTAGATCAGCGAGGTCTTGTTGTTCACGAAATAGTTGTCATTCGTGAGCCACTCATAGAGGTTGAACCCGAGCAGCCCGATGGTGATCACGCCGGCCACCGGCACGATCTGGACGCCGAAGACCTTGACCTTGCTGGCCGGCGAGGCCCGCCACAGCTCCCGCTTCCGGAACGGCAGCACCACCACCGCGATCGCGCTGAACAGGTAGGTCACCGCGATCACCAGGGTCGCGTCCAGCGTATAGGTCCGGAACGTGGTCGAGTACGCGTAGATGGCGGCGAGCCCGGCGGCCGGCAGCAGCATCAGGATCAGCGAGTAGACAGGGACCTTGCGCTTCTCGGAAACCTCAGCCGCCCGGTCCGGGAGCACGCGGTCGAAGGCGGCCGCGAAAATCACCCGGGTGGAGGACAGGAACAGCGTCCCCACCCAGCCGAAGAACCACAGGCTCAGCACCAGGATGAGGGCGACCTGGAACGCCGTATTGTGCACCAGCCAGCCGGCGAACATGAACGGGTAGGGCCAGATGCCGAACTGCGGCGTGAGGTTGTAGTCCAGCGCGTTCAGGTTCTGGTAGAAGTCCCAGCCGATGGTCTTGGCCACCAGCAGCAGGAAAACCACGGTGCAGGCGACCGTGATCCACAGGCCGGAGAACATGCCGGTGAAGACCCGCCGGAAATCGCTCGCGCCGCGGATCTCCCCGTACAGGGTGGCGCCCCAGTTCGGCCACAGGATGAAGAACATCATCGCGGGCACGAGCAGCATGGTCGGGCCGAGCGGCCCGAAGCCGAAGGGCGTGGTGCCGTAACCGGCCTTGGCGGCCGCCGCGTTCGTGGCGTGGTAGGCGTTGTGGACGCCGAAAAGCTGCCGCGCCTCGGTGTTGAACGAGCTGACGAAACTGGCGTGGGAATTGAACAGCAGCAGGCCCACCACGACCAGGAAGCCGATCATGCCGCCGATGAAGCACCACTTCTGGATTCTGGCGTAGCCGGACATGCCGACCGAAACCAGGATGCCGGCCAGCACGATCGTGATGAGCGTGACCACGAAGATCCCGGTGTTCGTGCCGAACCAGGCGGCGCCGCCCGCCGGCCAGGTCAGCTTCAGCGTCGCCCAGAGCGGCTCGAATAGCTGGACCGACAGGATGTTGCCGTAGATGGGCGCCCACAGCCAGAGAATGAACCACCAGCCCGTGGCCGCCATCACGAAGCCGAGCCCGCTGCCGAGGATCCGGCTCTGCCAGACATAGTCGCCGCCCGCCCTCGGGATCGTCACGATGAGCCCGGTGTAGGCGATGACCAGGAACGACACCCAGATTCCGGAGATCAGGACCGAGGTAATCAGCTGCCCTCTGGGGAACGCCGGGCCAGCGAAGGTGAACTCGTAGATGCCAAGCGTGACGAAGTTGGTGGCAAGACAGGCGTAGATCATGGAGTCGCGGACCGACCAGCCTCGGACCAGCCCGGTCGCTTTACGGAGAAATAGTGCAGGTCTATCGTCCCCAATGGCCTCGCTGGCCATGCCGCCTCCTTGTCCCGTCACTAACCGTTGACCAGCAGGTACTTAGTGACCTTGCCTTTCTTGGGGTTGAGTTCCAGCAGCGCCCCCTGCAGCACGCCGTCGCCATAGACGCTGCCGGGGTTGACGGCCAGCGTGCGGCCGAGCCTGGCCACCCCCCGGCTCTCGTGGATATGCCCGTGGACCGACAGCAGCGGCTGGTAGCCGAGGATCGCCTGCCGCACCGCGGTCGAGCCGACCGGCTTCATCACCGCCCCGCCGTGCACCGGCCGCAGCGAGCCGTCAAGCGCAGGCGCCTCGTCAAGCCCGGTGCCGTGGGGCGGCGCGTGGAAGTTGAAGATCGCCCGGTTCATATCCGGGATCTTGGCGGCCACCTCGTCGATCTTGGCCGTGAGCTCTTCCTCCGGCGCTTCCCGGAAGGTGTCCCAGGGCGTCGGGTTGGTCCAGCCCATCGAGGCCAGCTGGAAGCCGCCCAGGTCGATCACCTTGCCCTCGCCGAAGCTGACGCACGGCGACTGCTCGATGATGTCGTCGATCTGGAAGATGTCGTCGTTGCCGCCGTTGAGCACGCACGGGACACTGCCGCCCTTGAGCTTGCCGTCCGCCATGTCGAGCCACCGGTCCAGCGACCGGGTCATCTCGGTGGCGAAGCGCTGGTCGATCGCGTGCTCCTGGCCCTTCAGCCAGTCCAGTTCGTCCGGGGTCATGATCGCCGGGTAAGACCCCCGGTTGCGGATCTGGCGCTCGGCGCCGGCCAGTTCCTCCCTGGACTCAAGCCGCCGGGTCTCGCCCCCGATGACCACTTCCCAGTAGCCCTGATGGGAGGTGATCGGCACCATCACCTTGCCCGTGACGTCACCGCCCAGGATCACCATGTCGGCCTGGTAGAAGGCGGCGGCATTGAGGAACTTCCGCCAGCAGACCTCTGATCCGTGGATGTCGGTGGCGAAGAAGATTCTCACCGGCCACCACGCCTTCCCGGCGCGTCATGCGCAACCGCTATGCGCCCTGTGCAACGTCTAGCATTACGGTCTCAGCAGCGTCAAGCAGGTCAGTGCGCTATTTCTTCGGGCAGTTCGTACCAGCGCACGCGGTCCCCGACGTTGGACCGCAGCCGCCATTTGACGCTCTTGGGTGCCGACCCGGCAAGCTCCAGCAACCGCGCGGCCACCGCCACCGGGTCCGCCGGCGGGGACGGCGGGACCAGCGCGGGCCGGCCGTCGAGCACGCCGGGCAGCTTGGCCAGGTTCCCGGTCACCGTTCGCCACCAGCCCCAGTCGGCTCCGAGCAGCTTGCAGAACCGGCCGGTGTCGAGCACCGCACCGGCCCCGTCCGCCCCGTCAGCGCTGCCGGCCCCGTCGGCGCTGACCGGCACGCCGGCCAGCAGGTGCACGATGTCGTGCACGTCCTTCTCGTTCAGTTCCACGATCTGGAGCTTGGACAGCAGCAGGTCGATCGCGTCCAG
>JAIRTY010000679.1 GCA_031254715.1 Nocardiopsaceae bacterium
CCAGCCGGATGACAGCGTGCCCCCAAGACACCCGGGAATCGGTGACCACGAGGTCGGAGCCGGGATCCCGGCCCACGGTGTAGGAGGGACCGGGCTGCAGGCTCCAGGCCGCCCCTTCGGCGCGCACTTCCAGCGGCGGTACGGTACCCCGCGGCACGGGCCGTTCGGTCTCCACGCGCCCCCCGGGTGCCCACCGCCGAGTATCAACCCGCCAACAATAGTGTGATTCACCGCAGAATTTAACGGATTGGCTAGCCGCGGTGGCCCGTCCCCGGCCGGAACCGGCCGCTGAGGTGCTGGAACTGCCCCCGGAGCAGCACCGCCTATCGCCTCAAAGATCATCGGGGGGACCGGCATTCACAACTGGTAAGGTTTCCGGCATCACGGGGCGGACAGGCGCGCGCGGGGAGGAACGGTGAGTGACGAAGCCCGCATGCCCGGCAGCTTCGGCCCCGGGTTTCGCGTCGCCAGGTACCGGCTGGACGAGGAAGTCGGCCGGGGCGGCATGGCTGTGGTCTACCGCGCTTACGACTCCCGGCTTGACCGCCGCGTCGCGCTGAAGCTGCTCGCCCCCCAGCTCGCCAGGGACGAGGCATTCCGGCAGCGGTTCATCCGGGAGTCGCGCACCGCAGCGGCGGTCGACCACCCCAGCATCATTCCGATCTTCGAGGCCGGCGAGGCGAGCGGGGTGCTGTTCATCGCCATGCGCTTCGTGCACGGGCAGGACGTGCGGACCCTGATCGCCGCCGAGCGGCAGCTGCCCGCCGCGCGGGCCTGCCAGATCATCGGCCAGGTCGCGTCTGCCCTGGATGCGGCGCACGCGCGAGGGCTCGTGCACCGCGACGTCAAGCCCGCGAACATGCTGCTGGACGCCGCCGGGTCCGGCTCGGCCGATCACGTGTACCTGTCCGACTTCGGCCTCAGCAAGCAGGCGATCGGCGGCACCGAGCTGACCTCTACCGGCGATTTCCTCGGCACGCTGAACTACGTCGCGCCGGAGCAGATCCAGGCCCGCCCGGTGGACGGGCGCGCCGACGAGTACGCGCTGGCCTGCTCGGCCTTCGCGATGCTGACCGGCGCTCCCCCGTTCAGCCGGGAGGATTCCGCCGCCGTCATGTGGGCGCAGATATCGGACCCGCCGCCGCCGGTGACCAGCCGCCGCCCCGACCTTCCGGCCGCGGTCAACGATGTGATGGCCAGGGCGCTGGCCAAGTCCGCTCCGGAACGGTTCGCTACCTGCGGTGAGTTCGCGACCGCGCTGAACCGGGCCTGCGGGCTGGAACCCGGCGCTGCCGGTGCCCCGCCGGAGGGCCCGGGGGGCGCACCTCCCCGGGAGAGCCAGGCTCCGGCAGCGCGCGGGCCGGACCCGACCCGGCCGGCGACGCAGGCGGTGCCCGCCGCGGACCTGGCGGCAGCTGCCGCCAGCGCGGCCGCGGTCGGCGCGGCGCCAGCGGGCGGCTCCGGGAGCCAGGCTCCGTCGCCCGCGGGGATAGAGCGCCCGCCGGGGGACACCCCCGGACCCCCGCCCCCCGGCGGGGCCCGGCGGGGCAGCGGGACGGCCGGGCCCGCCGCCGCGCCGGCCGGGCGGGCCACCCAGGCGCGGCCCGTCCAGCATCCCCGGCCCTGGGCTGCCAGCCCGGGGAGACGGCCCCCCGGATCGGCCTTAGGGACAACCCCCTATCCCGCGCCGGGCCGCGGCCGCACGCACGGGCGCGCCATCGGCGCGATCGCGGTCGCCGGCGTGGCGCTGCTGGCCGCCGGAGGCTACTTCCTGCTGGGCCGCGGCGGCACCAGCGCCGGCACCGTCACCAGCCACCGGACGGTGGCGCTCACGCCGCCCGGGTGCACCACCGGCGTCGCCAAGGCGCCGCCGGTCCACCGGCCCACCCGCCTGGTGCCCACCGCCGGGAGGCCGTTCGACGTGGTGACCGCGGCCGGCTTCGCGTTCGAGTCGGTCGGCAACGGCGTCAGCGTGCTGAACGTGACCAGGCCGGTCCCGGCGCTGCAATGGACCAGCCCGGTGCCGGCCGCGCACGGCGAGGCCCTCACGAGCGACCGGCGGTTCCTGCTGGCCGCCGGGAACCGCGGGGCCAGCGTGTTCAGGGTCCGCGACCTGCGGCGGGGGCCGGCCGGCCCGATCGGGTCGCTGACCAGCCCCAGTGGCCGCTCCGCGGTGGAGGTGGCTGTCTCCCCCGATGGCCGGTTCGCCTTCGTCGCCTATCAGCGCAGCCACCAGGTCGGGGTGTTCAACCTGCGGCGGGCGCTAGCCTCCGGGTTCGGCTCTTCCGACCAGGTGGGCGTGCTCCGGCTCGGCAAGGACCCGGTGGGCATCGCCGCGTCCCCGGACGGCAGGTACCTGTACGTGACGAGCGGCATCGCCGGGCGCGCGAGCGCCTCCGGGCCGGGCACGCTGACGATCATGAATATGCGGAAGGCCGAGCGCAACCCGGCCGGTTCCGTGGTCCGGACCATCTCGAACGCCGGCTGCGGGCCCTCCCGGGTGATCACCTCGGCGGGCGGGCGGGACGTGTGGGTGGCCGCGTCGGGCAGCAACGCCCTGCTCGCCTACTCGGCGTCCAAGCTCATCAGCGACCCCGCCCACGCGCTGCTGGCCAAGGTGAGCGTCGGCCAGGTGCCGCTGGGGCTGGCAATGGTCAGGAACGGGAGCCGGATCATCGTGGCCGATTCCAACCGGGACCACCTGCCCGGCTCCCACCCGGACCTGGCCGTGGTCAGCCCGGCGAAGGCACTCGCCGGCAGGCCCGCCGTGGTCGGGTACCTTCGGTCAGGGGCCAGCCCCCGCCAGTTCGCGCTGGTGCCGCGCGGGCCCAGGCTGCTGGTCACCAGCACCGATTCGGCCCAGCTGGAATCGGTCAGCCTTGCCCGCCTGCCATGACCGCTATCCGGGTGCCGCCGTGCCTTGCCGATCCTCTTCCATCCCAGGGACGATTGCGCCGTGACTGATGACGGCGTGACCCGTCCCTTGCGGGTCCCGGTGAAGCCGGCCCAGCCGCGGGGTTCCCGTGGCCGCCGCCGGGGCCTGACCGCGGTCATCAGCGTGCTGGTACTGATCGGGATCCTGATCGGGCTGGACCGGGCCGTGGCCGCCTACGCGGAGAACCGGATCGCCACCCAGCTCACCAGCCACGGCTTCCCGCGCAAGCCGGACGTGACCGTGCAGGGCTTCCCGTTCCTCACCCAGGTGATCAGCCACCACCTGCAGGGCGTGGAGGTCAGGGCCAGCGGGATCAAGGAGGGCCCGATCACGCTGCGCCTGGCCGCGCTCGCCACCGGGATCAGGCTCAACTCCGGCTACAACAGCGGCACCATCTCCCGGGTGCGGGGCACCGGGCTGATCACGTTCGCCAGCATCGCCAACGCGGCCAGGGCGGCGGGCGCGCCCGGGCTCAAGCTGCGGCGGGCCGGGCCGCATACGGTGAAGCTCAAGGCAGACCTCGGCTTTGTCACCGCAGACGCGACCGCGACCGTCATCCAGAGCGGGCCCGAGGAGTTCAAGATCCACGTGACGTCCGCCGGCGGCCTGCCGGCGTCGCTGCTCGGCCCGATCAGCAGCTTCACCGTGCGCGTCCCCGCCCTGCCGATGGGCCTGCAGGTGCAGGGCATCGCCGTCACCGGCAAGGGGGTCGTGGCCCACATCACCGGCCGCAACATCGCCTTCGGCCAGTAGCGGCCCGCGTTCCTGGCAGTCGCCGGCACATGGCATGGTGAAAGCGTGATGTGGGTTTCGCTGGCGCTCCACCCGGCCGCGGCCGGGGGCACGCTGGCCATCGGCGGTGGCGGGCTCGGGTCCGTCCTGGTTCACCTGTTCATCTGGCGCGCGATCTGGCGGCTCGGCCTGGTGATCTGGCGCATCCCCACGTTCGGACCGGTCATCATCATCCTGCTGGGGCTCGCCGTGGTGGCGCTGATCATCCGCCGCCAGGCGGGCCTGGGCGGGGCCGGCCGGCGCGGGAGCCGCACCGGCCAGGACGGGACCGGCCGGGACGGTTCCGGCCCGGGGACACGGGACTGGTAGCGGCCGGCGAAGGCCCGGCGACCGGGCCGGCCTCGGGGAGAGACCGGAACAGGCCGCGGACTCCGGGTAAGTGCCTGCCCGGCGAGCGACGGGGGGAGACGCTCGCCGGGCAGACGGGAGGGTGGTCAGTTACGGCGCTGCCAGGTGGCGCTGAAGTTCTCGCCTGCGCTGAGCGCGGAGACCGTGTCCTTATCCCGGCCGGAGTTGTCCACCATGATGATCTGCGTGGGATGGTCGTTGCCGATGGCCGTCCCGTTCACGGTGGCGTTGGTGAAGTTGACCGTGCCGAAGTTGGCCAGGGGGAGCACCCCGGAGATGGATGACGGCGCCTCGGCGATGACCTCCGCCGACGAGTTGGCGGCACCGTTCAGGGTCGCGTTGACGGTGTGGCTCCACCCCTGGGTGGTGTCGGACAGCACCAGCGTGTAGCTGCCGCCGCCGTTATAGGTGACCGAGCCGGTGAAGTGGTCACCGGGGCGGACCGTGTTGCTGAAGTTGACCGGGTTCGCCGGGAACATCTCGTACCAGGAGTAGTAGCGCGCGGTGCTGCCCGAGCAGTCGACCTCGCTGCCGGTCTGTTCCACGGTGCTGCTGTTGAAGCCGTCCAGGCCGACCCAGAAGCTGGAGTACTGGTTCCCGCCGGAGCAATGGCCGGTCGGCTCGGTCCAGCTTGCCGACACCTTGGTGAAGCTGCCGGCGGCCGCGTACCCGGACCAGTTGGTCGATTCCGCCGCCTTAGCTGGCCCGCCGGCTGTCCCGAGTGGCAGTGTCCCGTGCCCGGTGCCGGGCCTGATCAGATGCGTGAGCGGCCGGATGAGCTGCCCGCCGGGGCTGGTCAGGTTCGCCGCGGGCCTGACTAAGCTCCCGCCCGGCTTCGGCACGCCCGGGGCGTGGGTGCCCGCCGCGGCGCTGCCGGCCATGGCCAGCGAGCCGCCGATCATCATCCCCAGCGCCGCCAGCGGAATGCACCATCTCCGTAACATGCAGTCTCCTTCCCCACCACGGTGCGGAGGCAGACGCGCTTGATCGTTACGGGTCGCGCAGACCGTCGCATCTGCATCTAGTTGCCACTAACGCACAATGCGTGACACCCCTAATAAACCATGAATTCGTAGCCCTGGTAAGGCAGTGCCCGGCCGTTAACGCTCAAGACCGCCAGAAGCCGTTTTCGTCGCGGCCGGGGCGGAAGCCCGCCGCCTCCGCCACCGCCATGGCATCGCGGAACTTGTCCCCCACCCGCCAGCTCACGTGCGCGTCACTGCCGAAGGAGATCGCGGTCCCGCCCTCTTCCCGCCACCAGCCCAGCAGCGTGGCCGACAGCAGCGGGCTGTAAGTGTTGATCTCCAGCACCCGGCCCGAGCCCGCCAGCGCCCGCAGCACGGCGCGGTACTCTTCCTCGAACTCGCGCTCCGGGTACGGCCCGGCGGACCGCGGCCAGTGGCGGCGGGGATAGTCCACGTGGGCGAGGATCTGGAACAGCCCGCTGCCCTCGATCAGCCGCAGCAGTTCGGCGAAGTAGCGCCGCATCACCTCGGCCGGGGGCAGGGTGCGCAGCAGGGAGGAGGAGTTCACCAGCCGGTCCTCCCAGGCAAGCGCGTGCAGCGAGCCGAGCACCCAGTCGAAGGAGCCGGCCCGGATGACCGCGCCGGCGGAGCCAGCGAACAGATGCGGCTCCCCCGCCTCCACCCCGGACAGGATCCGCAGCGACCGGAACCGGTCCCGGCACTCCGCCAGGCTGGCCTGGTAGCCCGGCAGGTCCAGCGGCCGGATCGCGTCCCACCAGCCCGGCTTGATGCCGGTGGCCCCGATGGGGTCCCCCGGCCCCCAGTCGGAGAAGTCCAGATGCTCGGTGAAGGCGACCGCCGGGACGCCGGCGTCCGCCGCCCGCTGGCAGGCCGCGATCATCGAGGTGCGGCCGAACGTGTCGTAGGACCACTCCGAGTGGACGTGATGGTCAGCGGGCAGCATCCTCGCGAGTATGCCAGCCCCGGCTGACCGGCCCGGTCAGCCGGTCAGCGCCTGGTAGACGAGCTGGCGCAGCTGCGGGCGGATCGGGTGGGCGCGCGAGGGAAGCAGCTGGGTGAAGAAGGAGACGGTCAGCTCCGCCGCCGGGTCGATCCAGAACGCGGTGCTCGCCGCCCCGCCCCAGGACAGCTCCCCCTCGGAGCAGAGCACCTTGCCCGGCACCGGGTCGATGACGACGGCGAAGCCGAGCCCGAAGCCCACCCCCCGGAACGGGGACTCGGCGTAGAGGGGCCGGCCGAACGTCTCCAGGTCGAGCCCGCCGGGCAGGTGATTGCGGGCCATGTAGGCGACCGTGCGGGGGCTGAGCAGCCGGACCCCGCCCAGCTCTCCGGCCGGGCTGTCCGGCGAGGACAGCAGCAGCTGCAGGAAGCGGTGGTAGTCGGCCGCCGTGCTCACCAGGCCGCCGCCCCCGCTGAACAGGGACGGCTGGGTGCGGGCGGCGGCTCCCAGCGAGTCCAGCCTGGAAGCCTTGCCGTCGCGGCCCGGCGTGTACAGGGCGGCGAGCCGCCCGGCGTCCGCGTCGCCGACGTGGAAGGACGTGCTGGTCATGCCGAGCGGTCCGAGGATCCGGGTGCGGAAGAACTCATCCAGGCTGAGCCCGGACACCACCTCGACGACCCGGCCGAGCACGTCCGTGGCCACCGAGTAGTTCCAGTCCGTCCCCGGCTGGAACAGCAGCGGGAAGCCCGCATAGGCGTCGCACGCCGCCGCCAGGGTGGTCCCGGCCGGCCACCCCCATTCGAACCCGGCCTCCCGGTACAGGGCCTCCACCGGATGCGTCCGGTGGAACCCGTAGGTGAGGCCGGCCGTGTGGGTGAGCAGGTGCCAGATCCGCACCGGCTCCGTGGCCGGCACCGTCACCTGCACCACGTCCGACCCGCCGGTGTACACGCGGACGCCGGCGAACGACGGGATGAAGCTGCTCACCGGGTCGGTCAGCTCGAACCGGCCCTCTTCCCACAGCATCATCGCGGCGACCGAGGTGACCGGCTTGGTCATCGAGTAGATCCGCCACAGCGTGTCCGGCTCCACGGGCAGGCCGGCCTCCAGGTCGCGCGACCCGTACCAGGAGGCGTGCGCCAGCCGGCCGCGCCTGCTCACGGTCACCAGCCAGCCGGGCAGCCGGCCGTCGTCGACGTAGCGGGCGAAATGCCGGTCGACCCGCCGCAGCCGGTCCGGGTCCAGGCCGGCCTCGGCCGCCTCCACCTCGGGCTTGAGCTCGTTCATCGCGCTACCACCTGGTTCAGTCCGGAGTGACTGGGTTGATCCAGCGGACCTCGCTGAACCGCGCGAAGTCGCTGTCGTTCGAGCACACTTCGAGCCCGTGCTCGATGGCGAGCGCGGCCAGGTGCCCGTCGCTGACGATGTTGCCCCGTAGCTGGAGCATCGCCGTGGCGAACGCCGGGTCATGAGCTACAGGTGCGGGCGGGGGGACTCGAACCCCCACGGTGTTGCCACCAGCAGGACCTAAACCTGCCGCGTATGCCAATTCCGCCACGCCCGCGAGTGCCGTCACGCCAGCCGCGGCGTCACCGGCCGAGGTCCTTGCGCAGCCGCTCGACGTGGCCGGTGGCCTTCACGTTGTAGTAGGCACGCTCGATCACGCCGCCGGGGTCGATCACGAA
>JAIRTY010000692.1 GCA_031254715.1 Nocardiopsaceae bacterium
CATGCGCTGGCACCCGGCCACCGGCCTGGGCGTGATCGTGCTCGCGAACGGCACCTACGCGGCGGCCTCCGGGCTCGCCGGGCAGATGCTGTCCGCGCTGCTGCGCCAGCGTCCCGGCCCGGGCACCAGGGCGGCGCTGGCCGACGGCCCGGCGCTCGCGCCCGGTGGGCCCTGGCCGCAGACGCTCCAGGCCCGGCAGCAGGTCATGGGGCTGCTGCGGAACTGGGACGATGCGGTCGCTGCCCGGCTGTTCACCCCGAACGTGGACCAGGACCAGCCGCTGCCAGAGCGCAAGCGCGCCGCGCAACTGCTCCGGGAGCGGATCGGCGAATTCGCCGAGCACCCGCAGCGGCCGCCGGAATTCGCCTCGCCCGCGCACTGCCGCTGGTGGCTGGCGGGCGAGCGGGGAGTGGCGGCCGCCGGGATCCGGCTCAACCCGCAGCGCAGCCCGCGGGTGCAATCGCTGACGCTGGCGATCCCGCCTGCCCCCGGCTCGCCGCTGGCAGGCGCGCTGGGATCGCTCCTTTCATTTCTGAACGGGGATGGCGCGCAGTGGCCGCCGTCCCCGGCCGTGAGCGGCTCACTGGACACTCACCTGCTGGCCCGGCAGTTCCGGATGGCCGCCGCCTGGGCCGGCCGGTGCCGGCTCGGGGCGCTGCGCGCCGGGAACGGGGAGACCACCGCCACCGTCGAGCTCGACGGTGAGACGGGCCGGCTCGTGCTGGCGGTCAGCCTGGACCCCGCAGTTCCCGAGCTCCACCAGGTGGACCTGTTCATCTGACCGCCGGCACACGCGATCGCGCGTGGCGGCCGGTCGCGAACGCGAGCAGGGCGATACCGGCTGCGGACACCGGCAGCACGGCGAGCGCGGCGGGCAGCGACGACACGCTGGACAGGCCGCCGATCATGGGTGACACCACGAGCCAGCCGACGTTGCCAGCGAAGTTCACCTGGCCCATCGCCGTCCCGGCCGCCGAACCGGGGATCGTGCCGGCAGCTGCGAGCGCGCCGGGGAACGCGACGCTGATGCCGGCGCCGGCCACGACGAGTGCGGCCAACGTGACGGCGACGTTGCCGATCAGCAGGGTCACCGCGAGCACGACGCAGACGACCGTGGCGCCGGTCCGGATCACCCAGGGCCAGCCGAACCGATTGACCATCCGGTCGGCGAACACCCTGCTGGCAACCTCTCCCGCGGAGAACACCGCGTAGCCCGCCGCCGCGATGCCGCCCGCCGCGCCAAGCTGGCTCAGGTACACACCGCTCCACGACGCCGGCGCGTCCTCGACCAGCGCTGCGAGGAAGGTCAGCAACGCGAGCAGTACCACCGTGGCGCGAACGCGGCCCGGGGACAGCCGCTCCGTTCGGGCGGTGCCGGTGACACCGGGCAGCAGGAACCGGCCGGACGGCAGGGCCAGCGCGGCGAGCACCGCCGCCGTGGCGAGGAACTGAGCGGTCAGCGGCACGTTCAGCGCGGCCAGGGCGGCGCCGCCGAGCCCGCCGGCCACCGCGCCCAGGCTGCGCACCGCGTGCATGCCGTTGAACACCGACCGGCCGTAGCCCTCCTGGACCGCGGCCGCCTGCGCGTTCATGGCGACCGCGGTCGCCCCGTCGGCCGCGCCGAGCAGCAGCAAGCCTGCCGACAGCGACACCGTGGTGTGCTCGGCCGCGATGAGGCCGAGCGCGAAGCACAGCAGGGTCGGCGCGATCGCGCCGATCCGCCGGCTACCCGCGACGTCGACGAGCTTGCCGCCCGCCTGGCTGCCCGCCAGCGCGCCGAGCGCGGGCATCGCCAGCACAATGCCCAGCGTGCCGGTGCCCATGCCGAGCAGGTCCCGCACGGCCGGAATCCGTGCCGCCCAGGACGCGAAGACGGCCCCGTGCAACGAGAACACCACGGTGGTCGCCCAGCGTGCCCTGCGCAGCCCCGTAACCCGGCCGGTGCGGACACGGGTGCCGGTCCGAGGGCGCATCCCGGGTTAGCGCGGGTCGGGGCGGTCGAGGTTCCAGTGCCGGGCGACCTGGCAGTACCAGCCTTCCTCGCCCGCTGGCAGGACGGTGAAACGGCTGATCGTGCGCTGGCCGCCTTCCTGGTCCCCGTACAGCACCTCGATCGTGACGGGCTGGCGCGCGGCCAGCGCGCTGTGGAGCCCCCGCCGGAGCGGGTCGTCCGGATCCCGGACGGCTCCTTCCCAGAACCCGGCGTCCGACGGCGGGACGTAAAGGTCGATGGTGAGGCGGCGGAAGTCGTCCGGGCTGGCATGCGGCACGTCGGCGGGCACCCGGTCGAGCACGGGGTGCCACCCGTGCAGCAGGGCGCTGCCGGCCCCGGCGTTGCGCAGGGCCATGGCCAGGTAGATGACGCCGCCGCGCTCCTCGAAGATCGCGCTGCCGCCGGCCAGCCGCGCTGTGTGCTGGTCCGACCACACCACCTTCAGTTCCGGGTCCACGGTGCGGGACTGGATCAGCAACGGCCGCAGCCCGGTGCGCAGCGCCGCTTCCGCGATCCGGGCCGACTGGTTGGACGACCGGACCGCCGAGAACGTGGCCACGGCCAGGACCAGGGTGCCCGCCGCCGTCGCGAGCGAGGAGATCGTCTGCCAGTCCGCCACAGCGAGACCTTACCCAGCGCGATCCTGGTACGCGGCTCAGAACTCCAGTACCAGGCGGCCGCGGGTACCGCCGGCCTCCAGCCTGCGGTGCGAGTCCGCGGCCTGCTCAGCGGGGAATGTGCCCGCTACCCGCAGCGTGAGCTGGCCGGCTTCGGCCTGCTGCCGGAGCCGGTCGAGCTTGGCCTGCTCGGGGGCGTAGCTGCGGACGGACACCGGGTGGAAGGAGATGCCGCGCCCGGGCTCGCCCTGGAAGCCGCGCAGGGTCGCGATCCGGCCGCCGTCCCGTACCGCCCCGGTCCCGAGCTGGTTCAGCAGGGCGGCGTCGACCATGCCGTCCGCTCCGTCCGGCACGATCGCGCGGACCCGATCGCCGAACCCGTCGCCCCGGCTGACCACGAGGTCGGCTCCCAGGCCCGCGACCAGTTCCCGGTCGGCCGGGGCGGCGTCGGCAACCACCTGCAGCCCGTCGGCCTTCCCGAGCAGCTCCCCGGGCCCGGCCACCGGGTCGGCCAGCTCCACGACATGCAGGGCCTCTGGCCCGCCAAACTCGGTGACCCCAATCGCCTTCATGTCCGGGTGCAACTGCCGCACTGCGGGCATATTCCCTGTCATGCTGCGGACCGCGCTGACAGACAGGTTCTCGCTCACCGCCCCGATCGTGGGGGCGCCCATGGCCGGCGTGGCCGGCGGCCGGCTCGCCGCCGCCGTCTCAGCCGGCGGCGGGCTCGGCATGATCGGCGTGGGGGGCGCCGTCTCACCGGAAGTGATCCAGGCCGAGGCCGACCGGGCCCGGGCGGGGGGCAAGCCGTACGGGATCGGGCTGATGGCCTGGGTGCTCGAACGGCGCCCCGAGCAGGCGGACGCGGTGATCAGCGCCCGGCCGGACCTGGTCTCGATCAGCTTCGGTGATTACGGGCGCTGGGTGGGCCGGTTCCACGACGCGGGCATCCCGGTCGTCACCCAGGCCGGGGACGTCGACGCGGCCCGGGCGGCCGCGGGCCACGGGGTTGACCTGATCGTCGCCCGCGGCGCCGAGGGCGGCGGGCACGGTCACGACCGGGTCGGCACGCTGCCGCTGCTGCAAGGCGTGCTGGCGGCGGTCGACGTCCCGGTGCTCGCCGCCGGCGGCATCGCCACCGCGCGCGGGCTGGCGGCCGTGCTCGCAGCGGGCGCGGCCGGCGCGTGGATCGGCACCGCGCTGCTGGCCTGCCCGGAGGGTGACAACACCCCGGCCGCCCGCAAGCGCATCCAGGCCGCGAACGAGACCGGCACCGTCTACACCCGGCTGTTCGACGTCGGCAGGCGGATCCCGTGGCCCCGGGAGTTCGGCGGGCGCGCGCTGGCGAACGAGTTCAGCCGGGCCTGGGAAGGCCGCGACGACGAGCTGGCCGCCGACGAGCAGGCCCAGCGGCAGCTCGCCGACGCTCAGCAACAGGAGGACTACGACCTCGGCTGCCTGTACGCGGGCCAGGCCGTCGGGCTGGTAACCGAGGAACGGCCCGCCACCACCCTGGTGACCGAGCTTGCCGCCGGCGCGGAGGAGCTGCTGCGGCGCTGGTCCTGAACCGCTCGCCCGGCGCACCGGGCCGGGGGTCAGGGGTCAGGCGAGCTCCAGCAGCAGCCGGGCCAGCTCGCCGGGCCGGTTGCTGGCGATCATGTGGCTGGTGGCGATCTCCCGGTACCGCCAGGCGGGCGAGTGCCGGACCCGGTCCGCCGCCGCCCAGAAGGGCTGGCCGGCTTCGGGCCGCAGATCGCCGGGCCCGGGCCTGGGCTCGCCGGTCGCCTTGATGTAGGTGCGCGTGAACGGGAACTGCTCAAGCGGCCGGGCCAGCCAGACCGGCTCGGTGAAGCAGGCAGCCGGATGCGGGGTACGGCGCGGGGCGGCCCACTGCGTCTCCGCCGGATCGTCGTACTCCCGCGACACCGGCGGCACCAGCCAGTCCCGGCCCAGCTCGATCACAGCGGGAGCGGCCCTGCCCCCGGTCATCGTGCTGAGGCTGTCACCGTCACTGGGCAGGAAGGCGTCCAGGTAGACCAGGTGGCTGATCCGCTCGCCGATGTGCCCGATCGCCCCGGTGACCACCATCCCGCCGTAGGAGTAGCCGAGCAGCACGATGTCGCGCAGGTCCTCGTACAGGACGGTGTTGACCACATCGGTGATGTGCGTCGTCAGGCAGACCTGAGGGCTGGTGAGGTGCGCCCGCTCGCCGATGCCGGTCAGGCTCGGCGTGAAGACCTCGTGCCCGGCCGCCCACAGCAGCGGCCGGATCTTGCGGAAGCCGTGGGCACCGCCCCAGGCGCCGTGCACCAGGACGAACGCCGTCATCTCAGCCCGCCCCGGCTTCCCGCGCGGCCTGCTCCAGCCGGGTCCGGTACTCCTGCCACCACGCCTGGTCGCCCGGTGCCAGGTTGTCGTTGCCGGGGCGCTGCCCAGCCTTGCCGTCGATCAGCTCCCGGACGATGTCGGCGTGCCCGGCGTGCCGGGCGGTCTCGTCGACCATGCGCACGAGGGCACCGTGCAGCGTCACCTCGTTCCGCTCGGGCGGCCACCACGGCACGTGCCCGATCGCGTCCAGCGGCAGCTCGCTGATGGTCGCGTCGGAGTGCGCCCACGCCCGCCGGTACAGCCCGGTGATCTGCTCGCGCGACTCGCCGGGGGCCGCCCACATGTCGGCGTTGGGCTCCGCGCCCTCCTCGAACCACGGCAGCGGCTCGCCCGACGGCCGCCCGAAGGTGTCGCCGAAATACCCGAGCTCGACGCTGGCCAGGTGCTTGACGAGGCCCAGCAGGTTGGTGCCGGTCGGGGTGACGGGACGACGGATGTCGTACTCCGGCAGCCCTTCCAGTTTCCAGAGCAGGGCCTCGCGGGCGGCTTGCAGGTAACGCTGGAGATCCGCTTTCGGATCGGAACCGGCCATGCCGGACAGTGTGCCATCCGGCACGGTCAGTCCGTGGCCAGCGCAGGAGAGGCCGGACCGACGGGCCGGCCTGGCGCAGTACCGTCCTGACATGGAAGGAACGAGGAAACCGCACGGATACGGGCCCGGCCGGGGGGAGCTGACCCTGGTCGTGGACTGCTCGGACCTCGGGCGCGCCGCCAGCTTCTGGTGCGAGGTGCTCGGGTATGTGCGGGACGGGGAGCCGAGCGGGCCGTACCAGAGCCTGGTGCCCGCCGACGGCCAGGGCATCGAGGTGCTGCTGCAGCGTGTCCCCGAGCACAAGTCAGGGAAGAACCGGCTCCACCTCGACCTGCGGACCCGCGAACTGGAGCCCGAGGTCGCCAGGGCCGTCGCGGCCGGCGCCACCCGCCAGACGGCGGAGCCGGTCACGGAGGGAGACTGGACCTGGCACATCCTCAGCGACCCGGACGGTAACGAGTTCTGCGTGGTCCGGCCGGCACCGGAGTTCTGGGCCCAGTGAGCGGAGCGGCCGCGAGAAGGCACTCCCGCCGGCCGCTACGGTGCTGGGGTGAGCGTGCCGCGCACAACCACCACTGCCCGGCAGCTGGCCCGGATGGGGTTCGCCGCCCCGGACCAGGCCGAGCAGCTGGTGGTCACGGAGCTGGGGCTGGCTGCCGACGGCGCCGACCGCGACCTGCTGGCCGCGCTCGCCGCCGCCCCCGACCCTGACCTGGCGCTGGCGGCGCTGGCCTGGATGCCCCGCGACCAGGAGCTGATGACGGCACTGCGCGAGGACGCTGGCGTCCGGGCCCGGCTCACCTCCGTGCTGGGGGCGAGCGCCGCGCTCGGCAGCCATCTGGCCCGGCACCCGGACCACTGGCGGGTCCTGGCCGGCCCCGGCGCCGAGCGCTCGCCCGGGCCTGCTGAGCTGCGGGCCAGCCTGCTCACCGCCGTGGGCGCGGATCCCGGCGACGTTGAGCCGACGGCCAGTGCTGGCTCGGGGGGACGACCCCCCCACACCCCCCCGGCAGGGCGCCGCCCGGCGGGCGCCGGCCCGGACCAGCCCGAGGACCCGGTATCCGCGCTGCGGGCCGGCTACCGGCGGTGGCTGCTCCAGCTCGCGGCCAGGGACCTGACCGGAGCCGCCACGTTCGAAGAGGTCGGCGCCGAGCTGGCGGACCTGGCGGCGGCCGCGCTCGACGCCGCCCTGGCGATCGCCAGGTCACAGCTGCCAGCGGGGGCGGCGCCGGCCCGGCTGGCGGTGATCGCCATGGGCAAGTGCGGGGCACGCGAGCTG
The DNA here is from genome assembly GCA_031254715.1 of Nocardiopsaceae bacterium. Taxonomy (GTDB): domain Bacteria; phylum Actinomycetota; class Actinomycetes; order Streptosporangiales; family Streptosporangiaceae; genus JAIRTY01. The sequence continues at coordinate 6,810 of JAIRTY010000692.1, forward strand.
AACTACGCGAGCGACGTCGACGTGATCTTCGTGGCGGCACCGCCGGAGGAGGGCGTTGCAACGGGAGAGACCGGGGGAGGCGCCGCGCTGCGGATCGCCACTCAGCTCGCGGCGGCTGCCATCCGGGCCTGCTCGCAGTCCACGGCGGAAGGGTCACTGTTCCCGGTGGACCCGAACCTCCGGCCGGAGGGCCGCAACGGCCCGCTGGTGCGCACCCTGGCCAGCCACCTCGCCTACTACCAGCGATGGGCGAAGACCTGGGAGTTCCAGGCGCTGCTCAAGGCCCGGCCGGTGGCGGGGGACCTGGCGCTCGGCCGGGCGTACACCGAGGCGCTGCAGCCGATGGTGTGGCAGGCCGCCCAGCGCGACAACTTCGTCGCCGACGTGCAGGCGATGCGACGGCGCGTGGTCGGCGCGCTGCCCGCCGGCGAAGCCGGCCGGCAGCTCAAGCTGGGACCCGGCGGGCTCCGGGATATCGAGTTCGCCGTCCAGCTGCTGCAGCTCGTGCACGGCCGGACGGACGAGTCACTGCGGGTGTCAGCGACCCTGCCCGCGCTGGCGGCCCTGGCCGCCGGCGGCTACGTCGGCCGGGAGGACGCGGGCCGGCTGGCCGCCGCGTACCGGTTCCTGCGCGCCGTCGAGCACCTGCTGCAACTGCGGAACCTGCGGCGGACCCACACCCTGCCAGAGGACCCGGCGGCGCTGCGGTGGCTGGGCCGGGCACTGCGCGGCTCAGCCACCGGCTCAGCCGGCCGCCGGGACGACCCGGCCGAAGACGTTCTCCGGCAGTGGCGGCAGCACGCGGGCGAGGTCCGGCGGCTGCACGAGAAGCTGTTCTACCGGCCGCTGCTGGATGCGGTCGCGCGGCTGCCAGGGGAGGCGGCCAGGCTCACCCCGGAAGCGGCCCGGGCGCGGCTGGAAGCGCTGGGCTACGCCGACCCGGCCGGCGCGCTGAACCACATCGAGGCGCTGACGGCAGGCGTGTCGCGGCGGGCGGCGATCCAGCGCACGCTGCTGCCACTGATGCTGGGCTGGTTCGCCGCCGCGCCGCAGCCCGACGCCGGGCTGCTGGCCTTCCGCCAGGTCAGCGACGCGCTCGGGAACAGCCCGTGGTACCTGCGGCTGCTGCGCGACGACCTGACCGTGGCCCAGCGGATGGCCCGCGTGCTCGCGGCCAGCCGGTACGCCACCGACCTGCTGCTGCGGCAGCCGGACATGGTGGCGATCCTGGGCGGGGACGCCGAGACCGAGCCCAGGCCCGCTGCCGAGTTGCGGGCCGAGGCCGAGGCTGCCGTGCGCAGGCATGACCAGCCGGAGGACGCGGTCGCGGCGATCCGGGCGCTGCGCCGCCGGGAACTGCTCAGGACCGCGGTCGGCGATCTGCTTGGCCGGTCCGGGATCGAGCGGACCGGTGAGGCCCTCACCTCCGTGACGGCCGCCACCATCGAGGCGGCGCTCCAGGTCGCGGCCAGGTCGGTGGCGCAGGCGCGGGGCCCGCTGCCGACCCGGGTCTGCGTGGTGGCGATGGGCCGGTTCGGCGGCCATGAGACCGGGTACGGCAGCGACGCCGACGTGATGTTCGTGCACGACCCGCTGCCGGGGGCGCAGGAGCAGGCGGCGACCGCCGCCGCCCACGCGGTCGCGGAGGAACTCCGGGCGCTGCTCGCCCGGCCCGCGCCCGACCCGCCGCTGCTGATCGACCCCGGCCTGCGGCCTGAGGGCCGGCAAGGCCCGCTGGTCCGCACCCTCGCCTCCTACCGTGCCTACTATCAGCGCTGGTCGGGGCCGTGGGAGGCGCAGGCGCTGCTGCGGGCCGAGCCCGCCGCCGGTGACACCGGGGTGGGGGAGCGGTTCGCCGCCATGGCCGATGACTTCCGTTATCCGCCGGGCGGTATCGGAGACGATTCCGTTCGGGAAATCCGCCGGATCAAGGCGCGGATGGAGTCCGAACGGATGCCGCGCGGGGTGGACCCGGCATCCCACCTCAAGCTCGGCCCGGGCGGGCTGTCGGACGTGGAGTGGGTGGTGCAGTTGCTGCAGCTGCGGCACGCGCATGCGGTGCCGGCGCTGCGGACCACCCGGACGCTGGCCGGGCTGGCCGCCGCGGCCGGGGCGGGGCTGGCAGACCAGGAGGACGCGGCGGCGCTGGCGGCCGCCTGGCGGCTGGCGGCGCGGATCAGGGACGCGGTCGTGCTGGTCCGGGGCCGGGCCTCGGACGTGCTGCCGTCCCGGCAGCCGGAACTCGCGGCGGTCGCGGCCGTGCTCGGCTACCCGGCCGGGGCCTACCAGGACCTGGTGGAGGACTACCGGCGCGCCGCCCGCCGCGCCCGCGCGGTCATGGAGCGGCTGTTCTACGAATGACTTTTCTGGCGGACCCGCTACCTGACTGGGAGATCCCGGCATGACCAGTAAGTTCACCGAGCTCGTGATCGACTGTGCCGATCCCGGCGCGCTCGCCCGGTTCTGGTGCTCGGTCCTCGGCTACGAGGTGCAGGACCAGGACGACGAACTTGTCGCGATCGGCTCTCCCGCGGTGCCGGAAGGCAAGAGCCGCCCCGGCCCGGTGCCGCCGGTACTGACCTTCGCGCGCGTGCCCGAGGGCAAGGCCGTCAAGAACCGGCTCCACATCGACGTCAACCCGACCGACAGCGAGCAGGACGAGGAGGTCCGCCGCCTGCTCGACCTGGGTGCCCGGCACGCCGACGTCGGCCAGACCGGCGAGGAGAGCTGGGTCGTGCTTGCCGACCCGGAGGGGAACGAGTTCTGCGTGCTTGCGGGCCGCCGCCCCTGATCGTGACCGGCGGCCCCGGGGTGAGCACGGTCAGAGGCGGTCGTTCGCGCGCAGCACGAACAGGGCCTCGACGGTGCGGATGCCGCGCCACTCCCGTTCCGCCGCCGGTGACCAGGCGGGCCAGTTGAACGTCCAGCCGCCGTCGGCTTGCTGGGAGGCGGCGAGGTGGTCCAGGTGCGCCTCGATCAGTGCCGGTCCCAAAAGGCCGCGGGCTGGCGAGCCGGGCCGGGGCGCGAAGTCCAGCGGCGCGTGG
>JAIRTY010000707.1 GCA_031254715.1 Nocardiopsaceae bacterium
GTCGAGGACGCCATCGTCGCGCACCAGCGGCCCAAGCTGGAACGATACGGCGACACCCTGTTCGTGGTGCTGCGGCCGGCCCGGTACCTGGACGATGTGGAAGAGGTCGACTTCGGGGAGCTGCATGTGTTCGTCGGCCGCGACTTCGTGGTAACGGTCCGCCACAGCGAGACTCCCGACCTGGCCGTGGTGCGGCGGCGGATGGAGTCCGACCCGGACCTGCTCGCACGCGGCCCGGAAGCCGTGCTGTACGCGATCTTCGACGCGGTCGTGGACGGTTACGCGCCGGTCGTCGCCGGGCTGCAGAACGACATCGACGAGATCGAGACCGAGGTGTTCCGCGGCGAGGCAAGCGTGTCGCGGCGGATCTACGAGCTGTCCCGCGAGGTGGTCGAGTTCCAGCGGGCGACCAGGCCGCTGATGCGCATCCTCGAAGGCCTGATCGCCGGCTTCGACAAGTACAGCATCGACGAGGAGCTGCGCAGCTATCTGCGGGACGTGACCGACCACGCGACCACGGTGGTGGAGCGGGCCGACAGCTTCCGGCAGATGCTGACCGACATCCTGACCGTCAATGCCACGCTCGTGAACCAGGCCCAGAACGAGGAGATGAAGGCCCAGAACGAGGAGGTCAAGAAGATCTCGGCGTGGGCTGCCATCCTGTTCGCTCCCACCCTCATCGGCACCGTCTACGGGATGAACTTCCGTCAGATGCCCGAGCTGCACTGGTACTTCGGCTACCCGTACGCGCTCGGGCTGATGCTCGCCGTGTGCGCCACTCTCTACGTGGTGTTCAAGCACCGCGGGTGGCTGTAGCGCCCGGGCCGGCCGCCGGGACCCGGACCGTCAGCGCCCGCGGGCGCACCGCCACGGTGAGCGCCCGGCCGGGCGCTATCACCTCCCCGTCCACCTGCCGGGGAAGCTCGGCATCCGCCCGGATCTCGACCCGGTTCGCCTGGTACCGCCGCAACTGCCCGTCGTCGTAGCCGCTGCCGGTCACCACCCGCCGCGCCACCCGCAGCCAGCCGAGCGGATCCGCGGCGGCCAGGATGCCCACGTCGAGCACGCCGTCGTCGAGCCGGGCCGCCGGCAGCAGCCGGAACCCGCCCGGCAGCAGCCCGGCGTTGCCCACCACCACCGACCGGGCGGGCACCGGCAGCGGGTCGCGGTCATCGAGCCGGACCGTGAGCCGGCGGCGGCGGCCGGCCAGCTTCCCGGCGCCGGCGGCCGCGTAGGCGAGCCAGCCGAGCCGCTCCTTGAGCCGGGCCGGGGTGGCGGCGACGACCGCGGCGTCGAGGCCGATGCCTGCCATCGCGGCGAACGTGATCCCGTCGGCGGCCGCCAGGTCGATCCGGCGGTCCCGGCCGCCGAACCCGGCCGCCAGCGCGGCGGGCAGCCGGGACGGCACGCCCAGCGCGCGGGCGGCCAGGTTGGCCGTTCCGAGCGGGATGATCGCCAGCGGCACCCCGGTGCCGGCCAGCGCCTCCGCGCAGGCCCGCACCGTGCCGTCGCCGCCGGCCGCGAAGATCAGGCCGGCACCTGCCGCCACCGCCCCGGCCGCCAGGCCTGCGCCCGGGTCCTCGATGGTGGTCTCCACCAGCATCGGCTCCCAGCCGCTGGCCGCCGCCGCCCGCTCGCACTGACTCCGGAACCGGGCGAGACGCCCGGCCCGGGAGCGGTTGACGACGAACGCGGCGACCGGCATGGCTGGAAAGGTAACCGCCAGCGAGGGGTGACGGGAACCGGACCCGGGTTACCGGTGGCTAGCCGCAGTGCTAGCCATCCAGGGCGCCAGGATCGGCCGGCACGTCCACCGCGTGCTCTTCCAGCGCGGCCAGCGGGACAACCTCCAGCGCCCGCTCATGCGTGGAAGCCAGCACCACGGGCGCGGCCACGCCGTCGTGATGGGCCCGCAGCCAGTTCGCGGCCGTGACGCACCAGCGGTCGCCCGGCACCAGCCCGGGGAACCGGAACTGCGGCACCGGGGTGGACAGATCATTGCCGATGCGCCGCTGGTGAGCCAGGAACTCGGAGGTCATCACCGCGCAGATGGTGTGACTGCCGAGGTCCTCGGGCCCGGTGCTGCAGCACCCGTTCCGGAAAAAGCCGGTCACCGGGTCGTCGCCGCACGACTCCAGGTCGCCGCCCTGCACGTTTCGCTCGCCCATCCCGGCAGTATTGCCAGCCGGGGACCGCCCCGGCAAACCGGCCTCAGTTCGGGTGGTACGGCGAGTGCGGCAGGCCCGGGTCCGGGGCGGCCGACAGCGCCTCGAGCATCGCCGTCTCCCGCGCCAGCAGCGCCTGCTCGGCCGTCAGCCGGCGCACCGCGTCCGGCTCCGCCAGCAGCGCCTGCTGCTGCGGCAGGCCGGTCACCACCGACGCGGCCACCAGGTACGACAGCCGCACGGGGTCATCCGGGAGGTCCGACAGGTCCGCGCCGGCGCCGGCCCGGCCGCGGCGGCCGAGCGCGGCAACGTACTCGCGGAAAGCGCGGGTGGCGGCCCCGGCCGCCGCGGCCGCCGCCGCCTGGTCGCCGGTCTCCTCGGCCAGCGGTTCCACCGTCGCCTGCAGGTACGGCAGCGAGTGATCAAGCTCATCCAGCCGGAACCGCTGGGTGCCGGCGGTGACCAGATCGAACCGGCCGTCGTCGTGCTCGATGACCCGGCGCAGGGTCGCGGTGCACCCGATCTGGTGGAGGGCGGAGACCCCGTCCGCCCCGGTCTCCCGGCCCTTGCGGATCGCGATCACGCCGAACTGCCGCGGCTCGGGCCCGGCCAGCAGGTCCCTGACCAGTTGCCGGTACCGGGGCTCGAACACGTGCAGGGGCAGCAGCAGGCCCGGGAACAGCACCGTGCCGAGCGGGAAGAGCGGCAGTTTCACCCGCGGGTCACTCCCTCCCTCAGCTTGCGCCCACCGCGGTGATCACCGCGAGCAGGAACGTGATCAGCGCGCCGAGGCCGTGGCCGACCGGGATCAGCGCCGCCAGGTGGCTCCGGGGCTGGCGCGCGGCTGCTGCCGGATCTGCCCGCGAGCTGGCCACGACCTCGTCGACAAGCCTGGCGATGAGCACCTCGTCGGCGGCCGCGCTGGCGAGCATGTCATCGGTGACCGGGCCGGCCAGCCTGTCCTCGGCCGGAGCGGCGATCTCGCCGCCGGGCCGGCCCGGGCCGCCTGCGCGCGGCGGCCGCCCCGCTCCCGACCCTACCGGCGGATCGGGGAACGGCGTCCACAGCGTCACGGTGGACAGGCCGAGCCCGATCGCCGGCATGACCACCCCCACGGCGATCCAGGCCAGCGCCGGCCAGCCGGTCAGCAGGTAGCTCAGCCACACGGCCAGGCCGGTGAGCGCCAGGCTGAAATGCGCGTACAGCACCCGCGGGGACAGCCCGCCGGGCCGCCTGCGCTGCCGTCGCAGCCCGTCCCGCGTGACGAGCCTGCGCAGCATGTACGCGCCCATGGACGCGGTGAGCACCCAGGTGACCAGCGCGATGGGTCCCAGCACCCGGCTGAGCGACGTTCCCGACCCGGCCAGCATCGGCGTTCCTGCCTGCCTGTCTTCCCGCACCGCCCGGCGGCCCGGCAGCCCGCGGGGGCGGCAGGCATCCCGGCGGCGGTCTCTTCCCAGCATGGTCCATGTCTGGCGGCTGGCACCAGTCCCCCCTGGCCGGCGCACCGAACCGGAAAGTCGAGTAATGTCTTGTCAGTCCCCAGGCAGCGTCGTAAGATGACGATATATCGAGGATCTATCGGGGCACACGGGGCAAGGGATCAGCGATGAACGATCACATCCGGATTTCGGACGCCGACCGGGACCGCGTCACGGCCCGGCTGCGCGATCACTTCGCCGAGGGCAGGCTCACCGCGGACGAGCTTGACGAGCGGATCGATGCCGCGCTCGGCGCGAAGACCTTCGGGGAGCTGCGACGGGTGATGGCGGATCTCCCCGGCCCGGTGGCGGGGCCGGCACCGGCCCCGCCGCGCGCCCAGCAGCCGCCAGGCGCGGGCTACCCCGCGCCGCCGGCACCGGCCTGGGCGGCCCGCCGACGGCCCCGCTTCGCGCCGGTGCTGGTGCTCGTGGTCCTCGGCGCGCTGCTGCTGCCGGGTCCCGGCTGGGCGGTGTTCTGGCCGGTCAAGCTGTTCCTGCTGTTCTGGGTGGTGTTCCTGGCCACCGGGATGCTGGCCTCGGCACGCTTCCGCCGCCGGATGCGGCGCGGCCGGCCGGGCGGCTACCCGCACCGTCACCAGGGCTGGCCGGGCGGCGGCTGGCAGCGCGGCGGCTGGCAGGCCGGGCCGCGGGGCGAGGCGTGACCAGGGGCCAGGTAGCGGACTGGATCGCGGCATACGAGCGGGCCTGGCGGACGCCGGGCACCACCGCGCTGGCGGGGATCTTCACCGGGGACGCGGTCTACCGGCAGTCGCCCTACACCGAGCCGGTCACCGGGCTGTCCGCGATCGGCCGGATGTGGGAGGCGGAGCGGGACGGGCCTGCCGAGGTGTTCCGGCTGGCCGCCGACATCGTGGCGGTCGACGGTGAGGTGGCGGTGGTCCGGGCCGGGGTGTGGTACGGCGACCCGGTGATTCAGGAATACCGGGACCTGTGGGTGGCGCGGTTCGCCCCTGACGGGCGCTGCGCCTGGTTCGAGGAATGGCCGTTCTGGCCCGGCCAGCCCTATAGTGCCGCAGCCGCTGGATGACCCTCAGCCGCGGCCGATGAACGGCATCTTGGTGGCCATGATGGTCATGAACTGGACGTTGGCCGTGAGCGGCAGCCCTGCCATGGAGAGCACGGCCGCAGCCACGTGCTCGGGGTCGAACGTGGCCTCTGGCACCACCGACCCGTCGGCCTGCACCGCACCCTGGCTGATGCCGCGGGTCAGTTCGGTGGCGGCGTTGCCGATGTCGATCTGGCCGCAGGCGATGTCGAACGGCCGGCCGTCCAGCGCGATTGACTTGGTCAGCCCGGTGATCGCGTGCTTGGTGGCGGTGTAGCCGACGCTGCCGGGCCGGGGGGTGTGCGCCGATATCGAGCCGTTGTTGATGATCCGCCCGCCGCGCGGCCGCTGCTCCTTCATCATCCGCACCGCCTGCTGCGCGCACAGGAACGAGCCGGTGAGGTTGGTGGCCACGATCTGCTGCCAGCCCGCAACCGGCAGCTCATCGACCGCGCCGCCCGGGCCGAACACGCCCGCGTTGTTGACCAGCAGGTCGACCCGTTCCCACCGCTGCCGCACCGCCGTGAACAGCGCCGCCACCGAGTCCGGGACGGTCACGTCGGTGGGGACGACCAGCGCGGCATCGGCCGGCGACGCGGTTTCCGCCGTCTCGGTCAGCGCCTGCTCGCGGCGGCCCGCCGCGGCGACCCGCCAGCCAGCCCGCAGCAGCGCGCGGGCGATGTGCCGGCCGAGCCCAGAGCCTGCCCCGGTCACGACGGCGACGCCGGTCGCTGCCACTGCGCCTCCTCCGGCTCTCAGTCCCGGCTCTCAGTCCCGGCGGGCGGCCCGGGCGGCCGCTGAGCGCGACATCACCAGGCTCATGATGTGCTCGCGGTGGCGCGCGAAGCGCTCGTCGCCCTTGCTGGTGATCTGGTCGCGCGGCCGCGGCAGCGCCACGTCCACGATCTCGGTCACCGTGCCCGGCGACGCGGACAGTACCACGATCCGGTCGGCCAGGTAGATCGCCTCGTCGATGTCGTGGGTGACGAAGACGACCGTGACGCTGAACTCCTCCCGCAGCGCCAGGATCAGGTCCTCAAGCTCGAACCGGGTCTGCGCGTCCACCGAGGCGAACGGCTCGTCCATGAGCAGCAGCTCCGGGTGGCAGGCGAGCGCCCGGGCGATCGCGACCCGCTGCTGCATCCCGCCCGACAGCTGCCACGGGTATTGCCGGCCGACATCGGCCAGGCTGACCGACCGCAGCACCTCCTCGATCCTGGCCGCCCGGGCGGCCCGGTCCACGCCCCTCACCTTGAGCGGCAGCGCCACGTTGCGGCTCACGGTCAGCCACGGGTAGAGGGACCGGCTGTAGTCCTGGAACACCACGCCCACCTGGTCGGGGACCCGCCGCAGCGGAGCGCCCTCGAACCGCGCCTCACCGGAGGTCGGTGCCGCCAGCCCGGCCATGCACCGCAGCAGCGTCGTCTTGCCCGCCCCGCTGGGGCCCACCACGCAGACGAACTCGCCCCGCCCGACATCGAAGGTGACCTCGCCGAGCGCGACCCGCTCGGCCGACCCCCCGGCCCGGTACGCCTTCCGCACCGAGTGCAGCGACACCACCGGGGCACCGGCCGCCGGGGTTCCCCCGGCAGCGGCCCCGGACCGGCCCGGGGGCTGGCTCCGCGACACCCGGCTCACCGCTTGCCCTCCGTTGCCCTGGCGCCGTAATGCCAGTGCAGCACCCAGTGCTCGGCCAGCACGAACGCCAGGTTGAGCACGGTCCCGATCAGCGCCAGCACGATGATCCCTGTCCACATATCCACGAACGAGAAATTCTGCTGGGCAGTGAGGATGAAATAGCCGATGCCGCCGGTGGAGGCGACGATCTCGCTCACCACCATCAGGATGATCGATACCTGCAGGCTGTTGCGCAGGCCGGCCACGATCTGCGGCCCGGCGGCCGGCAGCACCACTGAGCGGACCATGGCGGGCCCTGACAGGCCGAGCACGCGCGCGCTGTCCAGCTTCACCGGATCCACCCCGTTCATTCCGTCCAGCGTGTTGAGCAAGGTGGGCCACACCGCGGCGAACGCGATGATGACGACCTTCATGGCGAAGCCGATGCCGAAGATCGTCATGATGGCCGGGACCAGCACCGGGGTCGGCAGCACGTACAGGAAGTAGACGAACGGGGACGTGGCCTCCCGCACCCTCCGCAGGCTCCACAGCAGCGCCCCGATGCCGATCCCGGCGACGGCGGCGATCGCGTAGCCGAGCGCGAAGTGCGCCAGGCTGGACGCGAGCTGCTGCTTGGCGCTGCCAGCGAACCACAGCTGGTAGAGCCGCCGCAGGATGGTCTCAAGCGGCGGGAAGAACGGCGAGGTGCTGCCCGCCGATGTCACCCACCAGGCGGCGGCGAGCACCGCGAACAGCCACAGCCCGGTCAGTGCCCGGGCCGGGCGGGCCAGCCATTGTCGCATGATCATGCCTGGCTCCGCTGGCTCTCGTGCCAGTGCAGGACCCGGCGCTCGGCGAGGGCGAAGCCGCCCGCCAGCACCACCCCGAGCAGGCCGGCGACCAGGATGTAGGAATACATGATCGGGTAGGCGGTGGGACCGGAGTTCTCGGCGGTCAGGATCTGCAGCCCCACCCCGCTGCCGCCTCCGATCAGCTCGGCAACCACGTCGAGGATGAGGGCCACCGCCGCTGACACCCGCAGCCCGGTCGCGATGAACGGGGCCGCGCTCGGCAGGACCACGACCAGGAACCGCCGCAGCCCCCGCACCTGCAGCACGGCGGCGGTGTCAAGCGAGACCGGGTCGATCGACCGCACGCCGTAGATGACCTGGATAGCCAGCGGCCAGAACACGCCGAAGGCGACGAGGACGAACTTCATCTTCAGGGTGGCACCGAACAGCAGCAGCGCGATCGGCAGGATCGCGATCACCGGGATGGTCTTGAAGAACTCGATCACCGGGATCGCACTGCGGTAGGCGAAGGCTGACAGGCCAAGCAGCGAGCCGATGACGATCGCGCACCCGCCGCCAATCAGCAGCCCGGCCGCCCAGGCGGCCAGCGTGTCGCGCACGGCTGCCCACAGCACCGCCCCGGTGAGTTCATGCCACAGCGCCGCCAGGGTGCTGGTCATGGACGGGAACAGGTCCGGGGTGAGCAGCCCGGAGGCGCTCAGTCCCTGCCAGAGGCCGAGCGCGGCGAGCAGCACGGCCAGCCGGGCAGCCAGCCCGTTCCGTATCAGCGTTTCGCTGGTGACCGAGGCGAGCCTGGGCGCGGCCGGGGCGGGGACTCGCATCCGCGGCTACCCTGCGGCGGCCTGGGACCAGATCATGCTGGCCGCCGGGACCGTCTTGTGGATGACCCCGAACTGGCGCATGTACCCCTCAATCTGGGTGATCGTGGCCGGGCGCAGGATCGGGTCCCAGTCGGTGGACAGGACCTGCTTTTGCGCCACCGCCGGGCTGATCTTCAGGTACTTCGCCAGCGTCGCCTTGGCCGCTGACTGGTGGGCCTTGGCATAGGCGGTTGCCTGGTTGATGGCGGCGTGGAAAGCGGTCACGGTGCTGGCGTGCTGGCTGATGTACGAGCCCGTAGCGCCCAGGCAGGTGACCGTCCCGTGCGGGTAGAGCACCTGGTTGGGCTTGTCAATGACGGTCGCGCCCTGGGCCAGCGCCTGGCTGACGAACGGGTCCACGATCACGGCCGCCTGCACCCGGCCCTGGCTGAGCGCGGCGGGCATCTGCGGGAACGGGATCTGGACCAGCTGGAAGCTGCGTGGGCTGATGCCGGCCTGCCGGGCGAGCACCTCCACCGAGATCGAGTTCAGCGACGCGAGCTGGACGCTGGCCACCTTCTTGCCGGCCAGGTCCTTGACCGACTTGATGCCCGAGCCCTTCGCCGCCACCAGCGCGGTGGCGTCCGGGGCCGGGGCTGCGGGCTGCTGGCCGTCCACGGTGCTCACGCACTTGAGCGGGGTCCCCTTGGTGTTGACGTTGATCAGCACCGGGCTGGTGAGGAACCCGAACTGCTCCTGCCCGCTGACCATGCTGGACACGACCGCGATCGGGTTGGCCGCCGGGGTCAGGGTGGCCTTCAGCCCGTGCTTGGCGAAGAAGCCGTGGTCGACGGCCAGGAACAGGGCGACGTCGTCCGAGTAGGGGACGTAGCCGATGTTGATATGGGTGACGGACCCGCCCGATGAGCCGCCGGCCGAGCCGGACCCGCCGCTGCCGCCGCAGGCCGCTAAGCCGATGGCCAGCGCGGCGATGCCCGCCGCCGTTCTCGCATGCATGGTCAAAGACCTCCGATCCGCGCGGCTCACTCGCCGCTCCAGAGCCCCGTCACTGCCTGCGGTTCGTTCAGTACCTCGGTGCGCTCCAGCCGGAGCGCCTCGAGCACCGGCGCGTCGCTGAGCACGAAGAGCTCCGCGGTCTCGGCGGACTCGTGGTCCACCGCGCACCAGCTCGGCACGGCCAGCACGTCGCCCGGCCGCCAGCCGAATGCCATGCCGTCGATAACGGTCGTCCCGTGCCCGGCGAAGACAACGATGATGCTGCTCCCCACCGACCGGGTGGTGGGCGTGCGCGTCCCGGCGGCGAGCCGCCGCATCGCGCACCGCATGGTCGGCAGCGCGTCCCGCCCGTGCAGCGGGTCGGCGAACCGGAGCTCCACGTCGCCCTGCCCGGTGGCCGCCGCCATCTCGGCCAGCGCCCGGGCGGTGTGCTCCCACCGGTAGACCAGCAGCGGGGAGTGCCGCCCGGTGGCCGGCGCCGCGCTGGGGACCAGTCCCGGGTGCGCATACAGGGCGGCGCTGCGCGACCGGGCCGGGGCGGGGCGGCCGGCGTCGAGGTAGTCGGCGGCCGCTGGCTCGAAGAAGCTCGCGTCCAGGGCGTTCACCAGCGGCAGGTCGAGCCCGTCGAACCAGGCCATCGGCTCGTCCGCGCCGCTGTGGTGCTCATGCCAGGTCATGCTCGGCGTCAGCACCAGGTCGCCGCGGGACATCGGGCAGGCCTCGCCGTTCACGGTCGTCCACACGCCCTCGCCCTGCAGCACGAACCTGATGGCGGCCGCTGAGTGCCGGTGCGCCGGGGCGCTCTCGCGCGGGTTGAGGTACTGGATGGCGCCCCACAAGGTGCCGGTCGCGAACGGGAG